>CAYNGS010000376.1:0-3897 GCA_964396625.1 uncultured Flavipsychrobacter sp. | reverse complement strand
TATCGGTTTCGCAAATACCAGCCATTCACACAATAACTGATCATTTACGTCGAATATTTTGTCCACCTCCATCTTGGGTACTACAAGCACGTGACCCTCCTTCAACGGGAAAATATCGAGAAAGGCAAAAAAATGCCCGTTTTCAGCAATTTTATAGCAAGGTATTTCCCCTGCTATTATTTTAGAAAAAATGCTGGGCATCTCAGATCGAAATACTTTCTATCTTGAACTTAAAAGTGCCGCTCGGCGCCGTATACTCAGCTACCTCGCCTATTTTCTTTCCTATCAACGACTTGCCAAACAGTGAATTGACAGATATTTTGTCCATTTTAACGTCCGCTTCCTTTTCCGAAACGACCTGGTATATCTTCGTCTTCTTATTTGCCAGGTTTGTTACCGTTACTTTGCTCAGAATAGAGACCTTACTGATATCAATATCTTTTGTGTCCAGCACCCTGGCAGACATTATTGCAGTTTGCAGTTGCGCTATTTTTGCCTCATGGTGCCCTTGCGCTTCCTTAGCAGCGTCATATTCTGCATTTTCTTTCAGGTCTCCTTTTTCTCTTGCCTCAGCGATTTGCCTTGCTATCTCCGCGCGTCCTGAAGTTTTCAGCTTATTAAGTTCATCCTTCATTTGCTCCAGCGTCTCTTTCGTCAGATAGTTTAAGTCAGCCATTTTAATTTATTTTTATGTTTACTATGGAAAAAAAATACAACGCCTCTGTTGCACAGAAGCGTTGTAATGCGAAAATACGAAATTTTAGTTATTAGCGAGTATAACGTATTGATATCATATGTACCCCGTTAGCCGGACGTTGTGTTGGCCGGTAAGAGTAATCGAGCGCCAATGCCGATCCTCTGTCGCCGAATTTGGTCTGAACGGAAGCACCCATTGCCAGTCCTTCATACATTGTGGTACTGGTGGTTGTATTGCCAATACCGTTCTCATATCTGTACGCAGCACGCAGCATAAACAGGCCTTTGAAGCCGTACTCAAGCCCGACGCCTAAGTAGTCATTATTAAAGGAATTCGAGGTGAAATCACCGATGATAGAAAGCCTGTGCATTGGCATAGCATTCTTGTCGCTCAAATGGTTCTCATCAAGGAACAGGTCATACGACGCTCCGAAATTAAGGTAGGTCGGCATTTCAAATTTGTCTGAAGGATAGGTGGCGGTTACCGCAAAGGTAGGCGAAGCCTGGGGTTGATCGGCATTGATAGAGAAACCGGTACCTGTAAACCTCATGTTAGTACCCAAATTTCTCAGTGTGATGCCAAAATGGAAATTGTCCCTTTTTCCGGTAACGTACTGGATACCTCCGTCGAAAGCCAATCCGATCGCACTGATGTTATTGATCTGCTCGGAAACATAGGTTGCTGCCAGTCCGGCGTTGATATGCGTAGAAAACTGCTTGGCAAAGCCCAACTGCACATTAAGAAATTGCGGATGGTAAGTACCAACGCCTTCCGGGTTAAAATAGTTCGTTACTGCTATATCGCCAAAACTCATCGACATGATGTTAAGACCGATAACGCCAATATCGCCAAGTTTTTGGGCAAAGGCAATATCATTGATGCTGATATTTGTGCCACTCAGATAAATGCCATGGGAAAGCCCGATCTCAGTTGTTGTATCCGAAGCGAGACCGGCAATATTGGTTTTCATGGCTTCCATTCCCGCAACAGAAGATACGTTGAGGCCAAAAAGGCCTGTTGAGCGAGCCCACGGATTAATAAGCATTTCAGGTGCACCTGACTGTCCCGTACGATCTTTATTGCCCGCAAAGGTGTTAAATGAAATCCCAAGAGCGCAAATGGCCACTAACGTTTTGGTCGAAAAATTTTTCATAAATCTAAAAAATATATACTTAGTTATGCGGGCTGGATGCTACCAGCCCGCAATAAATTAAATTAATAAGATGTTACATCGATAGGGCGAGTGGCGCCGAACCATTTTATCACTGTCTCCCCGATCCCATTCGCCTTCACGTCCATCAAATACATACCACTGGCAATTGGTAAACCTGCTGTATTACGAATATCCCAGTCAATATAAGATGTCGATGGGTCATTCTTCGTCAGCGTACGAACCAGCGAGCCATCCAGTGCGTATATGTATACCGTTGCCTGGGTCGGCAGGTTTATTATGCGCACCTTGGTATCAAAACGATTCGTTTCGTAACCGGAATATCCATAATATGGATTTGGTACTGCAAATATCCGGCTTAGAAGATGATTGCGGTTTGTGGTATCTGACAATTGGTGTGCTACCAGGCCAGTGGTACTGAATGTGTAATATGGGTTTGTAGCGCGGTGAGCGATTACATTCGGTAATGAAGCCGAACTGGTATCTGTAACCGCGAGATACTGCGCGTACGGACGATTCACCCGGAACCTAAGCCTAGTAGGTGTGGGTATCAGGCCCTGATCGAGCGGCAACAGCGGGACACTTGGATTAAGTGTTGGAATACCGATCCACTGAACGTCGGCATACGCTGTGTTCAGGTTACTGACATTTCCGGTCCTCACATTGCCGGCAAATGCCCGGCAGCTATCATATTTAGTGCCCAAAACATAAACTACGTGTTTGCCGCCGAACAGAATCGAACCATCATAAGTACTCAGAATATTGGGGCTCGGATTAAATAACATATCATTTCCGTTATCGCTGGCCAGGTAGGAGTCTTCTCCGAAAACAATGTTGAGACGATTACCTGTACCCTGATCAATAGCATAACCGGGGAACCATGACATACCAACGTCTGAATCTGCATCAGAGTATATCGGCGTGCTGCTCGGGAATGTTGCATTTATACTGAAACCGGAATGCCTTCTCAGGAAGAACTTGGGTGCACGACCCTGGGCAAGGAAAGAATCATCTTCCTGCTCAATAACGGCACATCGTGTCCATTTACTCTTATCATTGGTCATAACTAAATCCACATCCGGCAACGTTTTAAATTTGGTTAGGTTTTGGCTAACCGGGGAATATGCAACCTCAAAGCCACATGCGGTAGCCCCGGCATAATGGTAGCCATTGGCATATGCAGCTGCGAGCACGTAAGGCCCCCATGTGCTCTTGGTTGGAGAAAAATTACTAAACATATTCTCGTAATTATTATTAATATCAAGTCCGGTATAATCATTGAATACGCAGGGATTTCCAAATTTGCTGAGTGCACTATTATACGTCTTATTGTTTCCTGCTCTCAACCAGTTCGAGAAATTACTGTCGGCCTTATCCTGAACGCCGTATAGCCATGACTTTGTAGAGTCGTCGAAACTGACATCAGAAGTGATATATCCGTCACCGTTCACCTGATCTACGCCTGGGGCGAGTACCTGGTGTACAGCTACCGACAGACCATATTTTTCAAGTATCTGCTCGTTTTCGGCATCTATGCTTTCTTCGCTGTATAAAGTTACCGTATCACCCTTGGTGTCCTTGCCTATCAAACGCCAGCGGGCATTCAGCGCAAGGCTGGTAGAGCTGTCACTTCCATAAACCTGCAATGTCCAGTTATATGCAGGCACCAAAACCGGATCAACAACCTTAACACCGATCGGGGCTTTGTTAACTGCATAGACTGCCTTGTCGATGCTGTTATTTTGCAGCACGTAATCTTCTGATGCCTGGCTCAGCTCAACATCATTGCCGCCATTGCCGACACCTTCCCACCTGGTTACAATCACGCCATCACCATAGTTAGAGCCCAGTGTAGTGCCCATGTTCCCATTCGCCGGGTTGGGCATGGCATTTACCACAGTAATAGTAGATCCACCGGCAGCATGAGCGCTTCCAAGGTAAGCTACATCTTGTGTATTATTAATATTAGCCGGATCGAACTTAGCAAAGTTGTTGTAAGCATATGCGATGGCGACAAAATAGTAGTTAT
>CAYNGS010000375.1:0-3898 GCA_964396625.1 uncultured Flavipsychrobacter sp. | reverse complement strand
TACGGTCGCCATTACACCCGGGTCTTTATACTTAAATTCATTCGGCGGCTTGTTTTTCAACAGCAGTTTCAAATTCGCCGCCAGTGTCTTCGCCTGGTTTACGGCCACATTAGCCAGTTGCGGATGCCCTTTCGGGAAAGCGGCAGTTTCCATATACGCTACGTCGCCTATCGCAAAAACATGCTCATCACCCACCATGCGGTTGCATGCGTCCACTTTAATTCGGTTGCCCTTCACTATAGCGTCAGCTGGTATACCGTTCGGTACATTGCCCGTTACCCCTGCTGTCCATATCATTGTGCGGGCTCTGATGGTCCTGCCGTCCTTCAGCGTTATCGTCTTTCCATCATAGTCGGCCACTATAGCATTCAGGAACATCTGCACGCCCATTTTTTCAAGATATTCCTGCGACTTCTGCTGCGACACCTTGCTCATGTTTTGCAGCGTGTGTTCCGAGCCTTCTACAAGGTATATATTCAGGTTCGAGAAATCCATATCCGGGTAGTCCTTCGGCAGAATGTTCTTTTTCATTTCCGCCAGCGAGCCTGCAAGTTCCACACCGGTCGGGCCGCCGCCTGCCACCACAATGTTCATGATCTCGTCGCGCTGATTGGGCGCGGCGCTCAGTGCATCTTCAAAATTCAGCAGTATGCGGTTCCTGAGCGCAATAGCGTCATTGGTCGATTTCATCGGGAAGGCATATTGCTCAAAGTTTTTGTTACCGAAAAAGTTTGAACGGCAACCGGTTGCAATGACAAGGTAGTCGTAATTGAAGTTGCCTTCATCCGTCCTTACCTGCCTGTCGGCCGTATCCACTTCATTTACCTTAGCTATGCGCACATGCATGTCTTTCACTTTTTGAAAAACTTTTCGCAGCGGAAAAGATATCGCGCTGGGCTCCAGTCGGGCAGTGGCTACCTGGTAAAACAGTGGTTGGAACTGGTGAAAATTATATTGGTCTATTAGCGTTACTTCAAAGCTGCTGCTGCGCAGTCGTCTCGCCAATTGCATGCCCGCGAAGCCTGCGCCGAGTATAATAACCTGCTTGCCCATAGACAATGGTGATTGAGACAGCAAAGCTAAGACAAATGAAGTATGCCGCGAAAAACAGGGAGGCTATCCGTGTATGGATAGCCTCCTTTCTTCTGTGATTCTATTGGGTAAGTTGATGAAGATGCCCCGCCCTAAAGAGTGCGTTTTGCAGACCAGGTGCCGTTCTCCGGCTTGGTGTTTTTCCACGTACCGTTTATGATCTGGTCGCCGGATAATGTTGCGCTTCCTGTTGAGCCCTTTCCATCGTCAAAGCTAAGTGTGGTGCCATCGAATGTGCCGCTGACTGAGCTGGCCGATTTTCCGGATACCATAACCTCTGCTCCCCATTTTTTAAGACTAACGCTCAGCATCAGGTCAAATGTTCCTGTTTCGCCGGTTGTCAGGTCCTGTATCGAACCCTCAAAACATTCGATCAGGTTTGAAGATGTTTCTTTTGAAAGGGTCAGTACGGCATCAGCATGGCCGGGAATGTTCATCGAGGTAACGGTCGGGTTGCCACCATTTGCGTCAATCGAGAAGGTGATACTTACAGGCTGCCCGTTCAGCGTGCCGGTGAAAGGGGAAACATAGGCCGCCCCGGATGTCCAGGCTACAGACGCCGTAAGCGTATCTTTTACGCCGTCTATTACCATATACGCTTTAATGGTAGAGTCGCCGTTCATGATGCTGAACTTGATAGTGCCCGACGAACCCACGATAACACCTTTGTAAATGCCTTTTGAGCTGTTGTCGTTTGCTGCAACCGCCTCTGGCGCGGTGATGCAGGTTGTGCATGTATATGATGCCGGGGCAGGTGATGAGCTCGATTTTTTGCTGCAGCCGGTGAATACACTTGCGCAGATGGCAGCACTCAAAATGGTAAGCGATAAGACTGATTTTTTCATAATCGGAACGATTGAGTTGGTTAAAATATTTGGTTGCTGCAAACGTAGGCACAGGGGCAACGTGCCGCAATACCACTTTCGTGGTATTTTACGCAGGGAGCGTAATGTGGCTACTGGCCGCAATACTGTTTCATATAGCTCTCAGCCTGAGGATTCTTTAACTTATAGGCCATCCTGAAATCCCAGCAGGCGCTGTCTTTTACATTGAGCTTATACTCATACAGGCCTTTGTAAATATACCCCTGAGACCACAGTGGGTCTATTTGTATCGCAATATTCACGTCATTCAGCGCTGCGCGAAAGTTGTTTTGTTCACCATACGCAACTGCCCTGTTCACATAACCCATCATATGCATCGGGTTTAGCTGCACCTCCGTGTTAAAATCGCTTAGCGCACCGGGAATGTCGCCAAGTTTATACTTGCAGGAGCCCCTCATACTGTACACTAAGTAAAAGTCGTTGCGCAGGCTTATAGCGCTGTCAAAATCTACGATAGCCTGCTTCATATTTCCTGTCCCCAGGTCTTTACGTCCTTTAGACAACCAGGCGGAAAAAAAGTCTTTTTTATTGGCAATAGACAGTTTCAGGTCCCGCATACTCTCCCGGTCGTTGCCTACAATTTCTTCCAGGTTCGCTTTATTATAATACCCGAGCGAGAATTTCGGGTTCAGCTGCACCGTCCGGGTAAAGTACATAAGCGCATTCCTGTAATCACCCTCAAGCTCATATACTCCTGCCAGCTCATAGCAAGCCTGCCAGTTGGTTGTGTCTGCTTCTATGGCGGCTGTATATTCTTTTTTGGCATTGGTAAAGTCCTCCTTGAATAGGTATTCATTTGCTTTATTAAAATGATCCTTGCTTTCCGATCCTTTTTGTTTGCAGGAATTAAATGATAACAGCGCGGATAACGTGAGCAGCAGGAATAGAGGACGCCTCATCTGGAAATTTTCAGAAAAGATAATGTGATTTGCACAATTGAACAAAAACAAAAGAAAAACTCCCTTTTATCCGAAAGATAAAAGGGAGTTTAATAAGCCTCAGGCATCCTGCGAATGCGTGGTGAAAAATAAGGGTCAGTTTTTCTTCAGGTAGCCGAATAGGCCGTAGGTTTCTTCTCCGGGCCCGGCAGTAAAATACAGCGTATTCACGTCCAGCCCGCCCGCTGTGCTTTGCGGGAAAGTGATTGCCCACAAACCTTCTATGGTGATCGGTGTGCCGTTGTTACTCAGTTGTCCCTGGTAGTTGCCGTTGGCATCAAATACATTGATCCTTCCATCGCCGAAGTTGCCGACCAAAATGGCATTGCTGCCCATACCAAACGCGGCAGGCGCCTGCGCCACACCCCATGGAGAGTTCAGGGTTCCCTGTGATGCAAAACGTTTTACCAGCGTGCCGCTTGGCGTATAAATATCCACATACCCAAAACCGGCTCCGCTCTGGTCGTCTTCATTGTCTGGCCCCTTTTGTTTAGCATAGGTCACATAGAGCTGCCCGCCGATATTCTGTATATTGAAGGGTGCATAGCCCGCAGGTATCCCCGGGTCTGAAAGTACCTTGCTCGCAACGTAGTTGAAGGACTGATCAAACACATCTATCTTGGCGTTGTGCAGATCGGCAACGTACAGGAAGTTTGCAGTGCCGTCATTGCCCATTGCTATACCTTTATACACAGCATCTGCTCCCGACCGGTCTGCCACGGTTACTGTTGTGTCGCCGCTGCTCCATGCTGCAATAATGCCGTCTTCCGTAACGTAAATAAATTTTGCGGGCTGGCCGTTGGCGGGAATAACAAAATTGCTGGTGCTGTTATAAATTACTCCCGAAGGCGATGCTCCGTTAGGTGTCCCGTCCAGCGGAATGCCAACCGCTGTAAGCAATTGACCGCCCGTGCCATTATAGATCACCGTAGAACCGCTGTGGTTCACAGCTATCCAGAATGCTCCGGTCGAACCGATTGCGAT
>CAYNGS010000374.1:0-3903 GCA_964396625.1 uncultured Flavipsychrobacter sp. | reverse complement strand
ACGAATTTCCTGTTGGCGCCTATCACCATCATTTGCTCAATGTAGGGGCTCTACTTCATTTTGTTCTCAATAGCCTGCGGCGCCACATACTTCCCACCCGTCGTCTTGAATATCTCTTTCTTGCGGTCCGTGATCTTCAGAAACCGCCCTTCCTGCCACTGCCCTATATCGCCGGTGTGCAGCCATCCACCTTCCATAGCGGCGGCAGTCAGCTCAGGATGCTTGTAGTACCCTATCGTCACATTGGGACCACGTGTCAGTATCTCACCGTCTTCGGCTATCTTCACTTCCACGTGCTCAATAAGTGTACCTATTGAGCCTATGCGCCTGTCCTCGCTCTCAAACCGGTTCACAGATATCACCGGCGACGTTTCTGTCAGCCCATACCCTTCCATGATCACTATCCTGGCAGCCGAAAATATCCTTACCAGCCGCTCCTGGCAGGCGGCCGAACCGATCACTATCGCCTTCACATTGCCACCCAGCGCTTCACGCCACTTACTGAATATCACCAGGTTGGCCCACCAAAGTTGAAAACGGTACCATATACTGCCTTGGTTCACATTGTCGTACTGCTTACCAAGTGCAAGCGCCCAGAAGAACAGCACACGTTTTATCCCCTTCAGCTCCAGCGCAGTATTCATGATCCGTTCATAAACTTTCTCCAGTAACCGGGGCACTGTTGTAAATACAAGAGGCTTTACCTCCTTCAGGTTCAGTCCGATTGAGTCCATACTCTCGGCATAATAGATAGACACACCCGATTGCAGGTACACATACGTCACCATACGCTCAAAAATATGGTTAAGCGGCAAAAAGCTAAGCGCGCGGCAACCGGGCTCGGCAAACGTAAATGCCGGCATGGAGTCCTGCACATTGCTCACTATATTATGATGCGTCAGCATTACTCCTTTCGGGTCACCGGTAGTGCCGGAGGTATAAATGATTGTCGCCAGTGTCTCCGCTTTTATACGGGTAATAACCGACTCATCGGGCTTTCCGTTTTTTGCAAGCAGCTCTTTCCAGTTGGCAACGCCCGCTATCTCATCAAAAGAAAACACACTTTTAAGCGTGGGAATATCCTTAAAAGCATCTTTGAATCGCTCATAGATCTCCTGGTTGGCGACAAATAATATCTGCACACCCGCCTCGCTGAGCACATAACTCAGTTCCGATGGGCTTATTGTAGGATACACCGGTGTTAACACTGCGCCGGTAAGTTGCACGCCGAGGTCGGCTATCATCCACTCCGGCCTGTTCGGGCTGATGATCGCTATCTTCTCCTGCTGGTCGGGTTCAAGGACTGTGTTTGCGATGCCCAATGAAAGCAATCCACCGGCGAGCTTCCGTGCCATTTCCCACACTTCGCTGCTGTTGTAGGTTCGCCATGCTCCGTTTTCCTTGGCAGCCAGCATTATGGCATTAGGCGCTTCCTTACTACGCTGCTCTACTATGTCAAAGAGACGCTCGATCATTTAGAATATCAAAAATGCAAAAACGTGAAATGTTCAATAACTAACATATAAATGTAGTGAAAAAACGTTTTTCCGGACGTTAAATATTTTTCATGTCAGTTGCTCCACACAGTAATGGTTATGGTGTACGTGTCGGTAAGATCGGCGTAGTCAGCTTTCAAAGTCACATGCGGGGGCTGCACCTCAGCTCCTTGCACGGCAGGCCTCGAGTAGCCCAAAGTGGGATAATTCAAAAGTTTAGCCACGCCATTTTTTTCCAGGCTTTTTGTTTCATAGCCCCGCGCAGGCATGCAGTCATGCACAAATCCTGAGTACCTGCTATACACGCGTGCCATGTCCGTTTTCGAATTACCAAGATACATCACGCCCTCATACTGCCACCTGGTCCCTTGCCGCAGCAAGTCAGATGTTATCGCATTGGGCAGGCCCGCAACCGCTGTCCATCTTATACCCTCATCGTTCGCTTCCACAAATTTACCCTTCGTTGCCTCAAAATTAAGTTCAGCGTCTTTAAGCAACTGAAGCAAAGCATTGCAAAAAGCAAAGGTCTCCCCACTGTCGCTTACACTTGCTATATACTGTGGTGGTGGTGGCACAAATGCGGTATCGGTCTTTTCGGCCAGCGGGTACTGTCGCCTCGACTGACCCGAGGCATTCGACGAGATAAAGAAACAAACAGCAATGTAAAGGTATTTCAGCCTCATGAAAGCAACCATTCGCATAGACCAGACGAAGATACTTTATTCTTTGTGCAAAGATAGCCGCTTAACCCTCGCCGTCGTGCTTCCGGGTAGGCATAAAAAGCAGAACGACTGGTAGCACCCAAAGTCCAAACATCAATAAATATGTCAGAGAGTCCATTTTCAGGGAAATTTAATTTCGCAAAGTCACTAACAACGCCACAAAATTAAAGAATATCCGTGTTCTGCAGTCTCATAGTCGCCTTCAAAAAAGTTATTTCAACCAATTTTTTGGATCATTCCGTGCTGTCTATCTATAACTGTTTCATTATCAATGCTATTAATTTTGTCTATAGCATCATTCCAAAATATTTAATCAAACGTTTGTTTAGTTTTAAACAGTTGTTTAGTTTTGCGTCGTGAAAAAGAAAATATGGAACAGACAACAATAACCTATAACGACAAGCAGCTGGCCATAATTGACACTGCTGAAAAGCTCTTTGCTATCAATGGCTTCGACGGCACTTCGGTTCGGGACATAGCTCATGCGGCCAATGTGAACGTAGCGATGATCTCCTACTACTTCGGTTCTAAGGAGAAGCTGATGGAAGCGGTCTTTGAGCGGAAAACGAACAATATCCGCCTGAAAATTGAGAACCTGCTACAAAATGAAACGCTTACACACCTGGAAAAGGTAAATGTGCTGATCGACGACTATGTGGATAAATTCATTCAGCAGCAGGAATTTCACAAGATCATGATGCGCGAGCAGTTGATCGAGAGCAACACGCCTGTGGCCATCCTGATACATGAACTGAAAAAACGCAACCTGTCATCGATAAAGAAACTGATACAGGAAGGGCAGAAAAGCGGCGAGTTCAAAAAAAATATCGATATACTGCTGATGATGACGACCATGGTAGGCACCGTAAGCCAGATGATCACATCGCAGCGTTTTTACCGCGAGGTGAATAACCTGCAGGATATGCCGGACCCGGAATTCCGGAAATACATTAAGAAGAAATTAAGTGCACATTTGAAAAACCTCTTTAAAATAACGCTTACACATGAAGCACAATAATCATAGCAAATTAAGACACCTCGTACTATACCTGTTGATGACACTGCCCTTTCAGCAAGCTATGGCACAAGGCAAAAAAGACCTTTCGCTGTCCGAGGCGATACAACTCAGCCTCAAGACCAGCGGCCAGCTCAAAATAGCGAATGCTAAAGTTGATGAGGCTATTGCAGTTTATCACCAGGCATGGAACAGCCACCTGCCCGATGTAAAGGTTACCGGCGCGTATATGCGGCTCAACAATCCAAACGTAGACCTGAAAGTGAAGCTCGGTGGCAGCTCCACCGACTCGACAAAGCAAAGCTCCAGCAAACCCATAAAAGTGGACCAGGCTGCTTATGGGCTGGTGAATGCGTCTTTGCCTATATTCTCAGGTTTCCGAATTAAGTATGGTGTGGAATCAGCGAGATATCTTGAGCTGGCCGCAAAACTTGACGCGGACAACAACAAAGAAGAGGTGATTCAGAACACCATTAATGCCTACAGTAATTTGTACAAGGCAAAAAAGTCTGTTGACCTCGTAAAAGAAAACCTGGAACAGCAAAAGCAAAGGGTAACTGATTTCTCCAACCTGGAGAAAAACGGCCTGCTGGCAAGAAACGACCTGTTAAAAGCACAGTTGCAGCAGTCCAATATAGAATTGTCACTGCTCGACGCCGAAAACAATTTC
>CAYNGS010000373.1:0-3905 GCA_964396625.1 uncultured Flavipsychrobacter sp. | reverse complement strand
AGGCACCTTGCTCGGAGTAGGGGATGATGCTGCCGTTATCGACCAGTTTGGCCGGCAGTGCGTCATTTCCACCGACCTGCTGCTCGAGGGCATCCACTTTGACCTAATGTACACCCCGCTGAAGCACCTCGGTTACAAAGCGGTCGCAGTAAATCTGTCAGATATATATGCCATGATGGCTACGCCCACGCACATAACGCTTGCGCTGGGTGTCAGCAATAAGTTCTCTGTCGAGGCGCTGGAGGAGTTTTACGAAGGCGTGTATGCTGCCTGCGAGAAATATAATATAGACCTCATTGGTGGCGATACCTCCAGTTCCAAATCAGGCTTTACCATCAGTGTCACTGCAATAGGCGAGGTAGCACCAGATAAGTACGTAACCCGTTCCGGTGCCAGGGTCAATGACCTCGTCTGTGTGTCCGGCACGCTCGGGGCGGCATATCTCGGTCTTCAGTTGCTGGAGCGTGAGAAAAAGATATTTCTTGAAGACCCCCGTGTGCAGCCCGACCTGCAGAACCAGGCGTACCTCGTGGGCCGCATGCTCAAGCCCGAGCCTCGCGCCGACATTGTTGAGTGGCTGCAGGAAGCAGGTATAACACCCACTGCCATGATCGACGTAAGCGATGGCCTGAGCTCAGAGTTGCTGCATATATGCAAGGACAGCGACACCGGTTGCGTACTGTATGAAGACAAGATACCTGTGCACGACGACGCCCGCAAGATGGCGCTCGAGTTTGGGATAGGGGTGGCAGCCTGCGCACTCAGCGGCGGCGAAGACTATGAGTTGCTCTTCACCATCCGGCAGGAGGACTACGAGAAAGTGATCAGGAACAACGACATTAGTGTTATAGGGTATATTACCGACAAGAGCGAAGGAGCGCACATGCTCACCACTGGTGGCGCAAAGCATAAGCTTACGGCCCAGGGCTGGAACGCATTTGTTTAGGAATGACCTCTTAAACAGTAAAGCGAAAAAATCGGCTGTTTTATGGGATTTAAAATATTTTTTTGTATTTTTATCACAAATATTGTCACATGAGGTCTTGGAAACTATCGTTACTTACTACTCTATTGTTTTCAGCATTTATTATTATTTTTTTACACACATCTTGCGAACGCAATGTATGTAATAATGTTACATGTTTTAATGGTGGGTCCTGCAACATGGGTGCCTGTCGCTGCCCTGAAGGCTGGGAAGATCCTCAGTGCCAGACCAAGTCGGTAGCACGTTACCTCGGCAAGTATGCCGGCTTCACCACCTGCAATATGGGCGCTCAGACTTTCGACACAGCACTCGTTACCGTCGATAACTATGGTGTTATAAATGTCGTTGTTGCATTGAAAAGCACACTGCCAAAAGCACTTCACGGCTACGTAAGCAACAATGAAAGTACCTATTCTATCATCGTTACCAACAACGATAGCACCATTACAGACTCTACCTACTATACGCGCTACTTCACCGTTACCCTGCAGGACGATACAAGACTCTCAATAAACTACTATGAAAAGTATTTTTCGCCGAAAGATACCATCATCAGTAAGTGTTCGTTTTTAGGTACTAAGTATTAATTTATATAGCTTTTTCAATATAAAACTCCACGAGGAGTTTTGATTATGTCCATTAAAGTAACGTCGCTTACCAAGATATACGATACGCAGAGAGCGGTTGACGACATTTCCTTCGAATTGAGAAAAGGTGAGATAGTGGGTTTCCTGGGTCCCAATGGCGCTGGCAAATCAACCACTATGAAGATCATTACCTCCTACCTTCCGGCCACGTCAGGCACGGCTGTGGTTTGTGGTTTCGATGTCGACGAACAGCCTATGGAAGTGCGGCGGCGCGTAGGTTATCTACCCGAGGCCAACCCGCTGTACTATGAAATGTATGTCCGTGAATACCTGGAATTTACGGCCGGCATACACCAGCTCGGCAAGAACAGCAATCGGCGCATAGAGGAGATGATATCGATGACCGGGCTGGGCAAGGAAGCGCACAAGAAGATAGGCGCACTTTCAAAAGGCTACAAGCAGCGCGTGGGGCTGGCTCAGGCCATGCTGCACGATCCCGAGGTCCTTATACTGGATGAACCCACTTCAGGCCTTGATCCCAACCAGATAGTGGAGATCCGTGACCTGATAAAGAACATAGGCGGACTGAAAACGGTCTTGCTTTCTACTCATATTATGCAGGAGGTGCAGGCTATGTGCAACCGTGTCATTATCATAGACACTGGTAAGATAGTGGCCGACGATTCTATCGAACACCTGCAGCAATCCAACAGTAATCGGAATGTATTGGTAGTGGCGTTCGAAAATGAAGTTGATGGAGCCCAACTCTCCGGGCTTAAGAACCTGGAGCGGTCTGAGCAGATAGGGTCGAACAAATGGAAACTCTTTACCAAAGACCCCGATGGGCTTAGACGCGAAGTGATGCAATGGGCGCTTACCCACAACATCAGCATCAGCGCCATGCAGGCAGAGACCGAAACACTTGAAGACGTGTTCCGTACGCTTACTAAGAGATAGGTTACAGCGGGCCTACTTTGCCGTCCTTATACTGGCTCCAGTCAATGTCTTTACCCATGGTTCCCCGCAGGCGCTGCCAGAAGGATTCCTTTTTTGTGATGGAAACAAAGTTGTCCGCCCTGGCCGGGGTAGGGTCTATGGTGGGGTTCAGATTGTTGTAGCGCTCCACCGTATCCGATACAAACGGTAGATGATAGATGTGTGTCGCGAACCGCTTCCTCGTAAACTTCCGGAGCATCGAAGATTGGAAAGGGTCGGTAGCAAAGGCTATGGACCGGAAGCCTTCCTTCTGTGCAAGCAGGTAAGAATAATAGACATTTTCGGTGCTGTGATTTGCCTTCGTTTCATAAAAGATGTGCGCCCGCGGCACCCCCAGTTTCTCGGCATATAGGCCCATTATAATCCCCTCGTAGTAAGGACTGTACACTGCAGCACCCGAGTAAATGACGTTCTTGGCATACCCCTCTTTGTACAACACATAAGACCATATGACCCTCGCTTTCATCACAGAATCCCAGTTGCCGTTTTTGAAAGGCACTCCGGGTACTATGATAGCGTCAAATGGCTTTACGCTGCCTGCCGCAGCAAGGTCTTTTCGCGGTTCTTTTTTGGTGCTGATACAGCCAACCAATTGTATAAGAGTCATACAGATGATGCAAGCGGATAAAGTCCTGATGTTTCTCAAGTATTCAAGGTTTAGCACAATAAATTTATAAAAATCGTACCATGTTTAAAATATTGATCTCCCTTGCACCCCGGAAAAAGGACACAAAGGAGATCGCACTAAATCACACTTTTATTGTACAGCTATCTTTCCCTTCATTACCGGGTGAATGGAACAAAAGTAGTCAGAGCTTTTGGTGGCCACCAGCTTCCAGCTTGCATTCGCAGGCAATGGGCCAGAGGTCCACGCGGAATCCGGCAGGCGGGTTATGTCGTGCACCACCATGTCGTGGTTCAAAAACAGAACGGTGTCGCCCTTCTTTACTGTCACGGATTCCGGTGTAAATTTCATCTGCTCAATGATCACCGTATGCACTTTCGGCAGGGTGTCTGCACCGGTCGCATGAGCATAGTCGTCTTCTGCAAAGTGCACCGGTGGCGGCTTCTGGCTGGCTGAAGAACACCCCGCCATCAAAAGAACAGACATGTACGCACATAGACACACACCACTTATCGTTAGTACCGTCCTCATTTTTTCGCATATTCCTTTTGAACCATTTCGGCATGCATCAGGTGTTCCTTAAGTGTAGGTACCACCTTCTGCAGCAAAGCCTTTAGCTCGGCATTCTGAGCCTGCGGTATCAAAGTGCCTTCCACCGTTGAGATCACAGCCTTGTGATATTCCACCTCGTTGTCTATATAAGCCTTGTTGA
>CAYNGS010000372.1:0-3909 GCA_964396625.1 uncultured Flavipsychrobacter sp. | reverse complement strand
GCTGTTCGAGATATTCGTAGGCCGTATACACATTCAGCCGCCGATATATTGGAATGAAGGTGATGCTGATGACGATCATCGCTATCGGCAGTCCGAAATAGTACTGCACAAACCGCATGCCATCCGTGTATGCCTGACCGGGTGCAGAGAGAAAGGTTATTGCACTGGCCTGGGTTGCCATAATGCCCAGCAGCACTATGTACCAAGGCATTTGCCGGTCAGCAAGCAGGTAGGAATGCGCCCCTGTCTGCTCACGTCCCTTATGAAGGCCATACGCTATCATGAATGCAAGCGTAGCTAATAATACGACCCAGTCGAGCGTGCTCATTTAAAATGCTGTGTGAACCAATAATATGCTGCAATCTGGAGTATGAGCATGATAAGAACCACCCAATACCATACGCGCCAATTTTCCTTCTTAGGTATGCTCATTGTTTTCTGAAATGTTAAATATGCTCTATTTTATGGTATTATAAATCGTCTCATCATAACCATTTGCCGTTACCAGCACAAGCTTATCAACAACAATACTGTCCCTCAGCACAAAATAGGTTACAGAAAATTCTTTAAAAAGACTGTCCTTGCTCACAGTCCAGAAATACAATAAACTGTCGTTCGACAGATCGCGAACGTACACAAACTTTTCTCCCCCGGCGCCTATTGTTGAATCATTGAACATAGTGAATGCAATTGCCGAATCCGGCAAATGAACAATACTGTCGTAAACGCCGATCTCCGCGTTATGTTCGGTGCCGTGCATCAGGCGCGTACCCACTATTTGTTGTAGGGACGGAACAACAGTCGGCTCAATGGCCGCACCAATCTTCTTGCCCTTGTTGCAACCCAGCACGGTCAACGCGGCGCACACAAGCGCCACTACCGGAACAAATGTCTTAGTGATGTTACAAAGATTCACTGCGATTGTTTTTTTCCTAAAACGCACAAGACCGTCCTTTATTTCCCAACGCTCAGCATATTCATCAGCAATCGTATTGCGCCCTTGTTACCAGCCGGGATTTGTCGCGAAAAAGACAACGATGTATATATGTAATTACCCTTCCCAACCTTCGCATACAAGGTGCCCCCGCTTAGCGGTTGCTCACCCGCGTCATTCATTTCAAACAATGGCTTGTACTTTTCATCCCATTTAGAAGCGAAGTATAATCCTCGCTCCTGAATCCAGCCGGAGAAATCGTTGTCCGTAATAACGTTGGGATAGTTCAGCAGCCGGTTCTTCGGGTCAAGGAATTTGATCTTCGCGTCTTCTTCCGTTACCCTGAGCTCCTGCCCTATGGTAAAAGGGTAAGGCCCCAGCCTGGTTGTCGACATATCCTGCGTAGTGTTATACTGCATCACCAGCGTGCCACCGTTCTGCACATACTGAAACAATACCGGCAGCCAGTAAGCCATGCGCTTCTCCACATTTACCGCCCTGATCCCTGTGACTATGGCGTCATACTTTTTAAGTTTAGCCGCATTGGTCAGGTCGCTTTCTTTCAAAATATCCACCTCAAGCCCTGCAAGCCGCAGGAACGAAGGGATAAAATCGCCCGCCCCTTCTATATAGCCAATCTTTTTGACCGTACACTTCCAATTGTTGCGCAACACTTTTGTGTAGGGGTCAGTAAAATATTGCAATGTTGGTAAATGGTTGTACTGGATAATGTGTTGCGACTTGTTGTAAACCGTCCCACCCGCAGTAAGATCCGCCACCATGTAAAAATCACCCTTCCCTAATTTCGCGGTTGTTTTGCCGTCCACATTTACTGTTATTATGGTGTCGGAGTTAGCGCTGAGGCTGATGCCGGCAAAAGCAGCAACCGGTATATTGCTACTGCTGATATTTAACGTGCCCCCCTCAATATTTTTAAACGCATGGATCCGCACGTCTGCCTGCAAGCTGCCGTTAGGGCGGGCAACGATAAGGCTGGTGTTAAAAGCAACCGTGACGTCTGGTACTATCCGTAATTGCTCCACGATATCCCCCTTTATGGGGTCGGTCTTCTTGTAGGAGAGAGGGACCTGCACCGAAAAATTCTCACCACTTACCTTCAACGTAAGCGTAATATTGAGGTTGTTCGGCGTCTCCGGCAGTCCGATAAGTGTGTCGTTAGGTATCGTGTACATATCGGCGTCTGTGTGGGCGTTCGCCAACCAGTAAGGCTGCGTCAACGGAGTGCCCGAAGGTATGGTTATCGCATGTTCAAAGGTTATGAGGGAATCAATCGGAACCCGCATATTCGCATTTGAGTCAACACCACCCCAGGTTATGGTACTCAGCGTTACAGGTACGTGAGAGCGGGCTATGATGTGCAACGTAAAAGGCAGCGTCGCGCCTCGTACGGCCTGAGGCGCCTTGGCATACAACTCAGCCATCAGCCCGGTACAATCCAGTATCGTCCGGTCTATCTCCTGCAGTTTCTCATTCCTCCAATAGTCGTCTTTTACAGTCAGTATCTTTTTACGAACTGCGATCAACCCCGGGATACTCGCATCCGGGTGATTGAAATCAAACTCTTCAACGATGTTCTTCAGGTCATTACTGATATCCTGCCTGCCCACCCGATTCCAGGTAATATCTATTCCGTCGAACAAAGATTGACTGAGTGTGTCGCCATCTGTCAACTTAAAATATTCAATCTGCATACCGGGCACACTTGGTGTTCCCGCGCCCTGGCTTTTGTGCACGCTGCGGCTCTGCCCTGCCAGCTCGCCGGTTCCCATTCCCAATGTTGGGATGTATTGGCCAACAGATAATTTAAACTGATCCTCCGAGGTCGTGTTGCGGTCGCCAAAACGATAAGTATTCAGCAACAGGCGCTTCGGATGCCATGCCGGATAAGTTTTTAACTGCTCTGTATACTGCATCTTATCACCAGCTGCGGTGTAAGCTTTTGCAGCTATGATAGCCGAAGCCGCGTGCTGTCCGTGACCGGCCCTTGTATCCGGTGGAAAGCGGCATATCACCACATCAGGTCTGAATTTTCGCATTACCCACACCGCATCGTAAGTAAGCAGGTATTGGGGCCAGTGTCTGAATGTTTCCTGGTGAGTTTTGGAAAAGCCAAAATCAATGGCCCGCGAAAAGTACTGTTCTGCGCCATCCAGTTTACGCGCCTCCATCAGTTCATGTGTGCGTATAAGGCCAAGGGCCTCGCCCTGCTCGGAGCCCAATATATTCTGCCCGCCATCGCCACGCGTAAGGGACAAATAGCCCGTGCGAATGTGCCTGTCATTCACCAGCCATGCCAGCAGCCGGGTATTCTCGTCATCGGGATGTGCAGCAACATACAGCACATTTACAAGATGCCCCAGTTGTTTGATCTCATGGTAGACCTTGGCGGAATTTGCCGGGCGCACCTGTTGTGCGTTGGCAACTGTAACAGAACAAAAAATCAATGCCAGTGAAAGAACCTTTCTCATGTAAATAAATTAGGGATACCAAATATAACTTAATAAACAAATCCGGCGATCAGATAATCCTTCTATCACTCAGGAATTACCAGATCGCCGGAAACATATAAATTTTCTGCCACAATCAATTAATCAACAGCCTGCCTGTGCTTTGACTGTTTCTCTATTTCGTCAAGCAGCTTCTGGTTATTGTGCATATATTCATTTTCGTTGGCAGAGCCTTTCGCTGTCTCCATCGATTTCTTTGCTGCTGCAATAGCTTCCTCCTTGTTGCCCAGTTTCTTCTCGATACGAGCCTTCAGGTACCACATATAAAAAGCTTTCGGATTGTCTTCCAATGATTTGTTTACATAAGAAAGGGCAACGTCCATTTTCTGATCTGTTTCGAAATAATAGTTCGCGGCCTGGAAGTACGGAGGCTGCGCCGGGTGATTGATCACCTTGTCAATGTTAGTAGCAATATTCTCTTCGTTGTGGGCAACTACAGGCAATACG
>CAYNGS010000371.1:0-3920 GCA_964396625.1 uncultured Flavipsychrobacter sp. | reverse complement strand
ATAATGATGTAATTCCCGTTATCCTATATGCATAAAAAGCGTTCCAAAATTAATTATTCTGAAATTTTGGCATATAATTTGCTGCGGTTAAGACATTGTGGCTATTCCGTTGATCTTCAACTGAAGAAAAGTCCGCGAAGACCCAAGTTCTGGCTTTCATGTCATAGTATGTGAGTGGGTGTTAAAAGTTTTGCGATAATAAATATGCGATTTTTTTCGTTTTATGTATAAAACCAATAAAAAACTTACTTATGAGGCGATTAAAAAGTACATGCATAGCGCTGTTTGCTTCTTTGACTGGCGCGGTAGGCCAAACGACTGTTAGCAGTAATATTTATTCGTCAACGACATGGACAGCCTCCGGCAGTCCGTACACTATCGCCAACAATATTGTGGTATTTGCCGGAGTAACTCTGACAATTGACCCCGGCGTGGTAGTGCTATTTGACGACGGCGTTTCGATAGATTTTAGAGGGCAGCTAATTGCCAACGGGACGTCATCAAACCGGATCTTTTTTACTTCGGCTGACTCATTACCAACGCAGGGAATCTATGGAGGCTTTAAAGTAACAGGTTACTCAGGCGTTTCCGGCAGTATAACTCATCAGATTGCGATGAGCTATTGCAACATTTGTTATGCAAGTAACTTCATGAATTTGATCATGTCTTGTGAGGGACCTTTTTACTTCAACCATTGCTACTTCTACAAAAACTACAGCGGAATAGGAGATTCACCTGACTGTGGAGACTTATATGTAGATTCTTGCAAATTTGAATCCAATAACATGGGTGTAAATCAAGACGAGAACGCAGAAGTATATGTATCAAATTGTTTGTTCATCAACAATACAACCGGGACAACGGCTGATTTCGTATCGAATAGCGTGTTTACTGGCAATGGATTGGGTGTTTTTGCCTACACGTCGTTACAGGATTGTGAACTATATAACAATACTATAGGAGCAGAATGCGATGTGCATGGCGGGACGACTGTCAATCATAACTACATACATGACAACATAATCGGAGTACGATTGGATAGGCTTGCAACCGGATTAGGTTTTTCACAGAACAAGGTATGCAACAACACAACGTGGAACATAGAATATGAAGCAAATTTCAACGCAGACGTATCCAACAATTGTTTTTGCTCAACGGACTCTACTTATATAAGGTCTAAACTTAGAGATGGCTACTATGATGCGACATATGGGCTGCTTACCTACAATATTGATAGTTCCTGTGGGGCTGGCGTGACGGCAGTAAACACAACACCGAACATCCAAAGCAATTCTGTCAAAGTTTATCCGAATCCTTTCAGTGACCACGCTGCCATTGACTTTAATTATTCCACAGGTCATTTATACAGATTAGAAATCACCGATGAACTGGGAAGAAAAATAAGATCAGTTGACCATGTAAAAGCAGGCGCGACTATTAATAAGGATGACATAGCGCCGGGCATGTACTATTTCCCAATGATATACTAAACGCACCAAGCCAAGATTGAGGCAGCAGCCAGATACAGATTTTAGGGCAATGCTAAGATACACAAAAAGTGTGTTTCAGCGTTGCCCTTTCCTTTAGGTAAACAGCAAAAATGTGTATCAACTGGTTAAAGAAGCTATTTCACATAGAAACTAATGTCGTGGATAAACGAAATACCAATGGTTTAATATTTCCAACAGGTAATAAGAAGCAGCAACAGTTGTGCCAAGAGCAACGAGAACGGTTAGCCAAAGCATCCATTGGCGGTTTGCCTTGGCTGAATCTTCCAGAGATTCCATCCGAGCATCATGGGAGTTCTGGTTCCTCAACTGTTCTGCATAACCACCTTGTTGATGGAACAACCCGCAGTCAAAAGTGATAAAGTATTTGTTCGGACGCTCTATTAGGATATGCCCTGATTTAAAATTGTCTTCCTTGAAATCAACATACCCATCTTTGACAAGTTTGTTTAGTATTCTGAGTGTATCCATCCCATACCCAAGGTGTTCAGATTCAGGGTACTTAACAATCAAGGCAGCTAATATTTCACCATCACTTGCATAGGGTTGCAAAGTTTCATCTTCGGCAAGAAGTTTTAATACTGCATCTATCTGTTCAATGGGTGTCATTGATGTAAACTTACTCAATTACCTAAAATGAAGTAAATGATATATTTGTTTTTATAATAGTTACAAAACTGACACAAAATATCTGTGCAAATTGAAAATCATACCTGAAAATTAGTATAAATACCTATGCATTTGCATTGTTTCTTGCAGCTATATTTTGTATTTTATAGTACATATTTAGCTTGCCAAAATCACTACATACATTCTCCCTGAAAGGGTTCATTTCACGCTTCGATACGGATGAAGCGTGCCGGGATTACCTTGTCAAAGTGTTATGGAGAGGCAAGCCGAGATGTCACCAGTGCGGAAATAATAAGAACATCTACAAGTATAAAACCCGTCCTGTTTATAAATGCTCAAATTGTGATTCACAATTCAGAGTTACGACCGGAACAATATTTGAAAGCAGTAAAATTCCGTTACCGGAATGGTTTTTGGCTATAAAGCTAATGGTGTGTACAAAGAAAAGCATGTCTTCGCACCAATTGGCAAAAGAGCTTGGTATTACCCAAAAGTCAGCTTGGTACATGGAAGCTAATATCAGAAACATGCTGGCAAACAAATCCTACAAATCAATGCTCGGTGGAATTGTTGAAGTCGATGAAGTTTACATGGTGCGTGATAATACTAAACCAACAAAGCAGGGACAGGGCACGAATAAGCAGAAAGTATTTGGTATGCGTGAACGTAACAGCGAATTCAATGAATCCGGTGAAATACGAATTAAGATAGTACCAAGAACTAACAGCAAGACGTTACACCCGATTATTTTTGATAACGTGGAAATCGGTACATTATTAATGTCCGATGAATGGAGGGCATATAATGGACTTGATGGATATTTTGCAAGGGGCGTTGTAAAGCATGGTGCAAGACAATATGCCGATGGTGAAATCCATGTAAACAGTTTGGAAGGAGCCTGGGCGCATCTGAGAAAATTAATCGCGGGTACATACCACAGGCCGTCACCGAAACATTTACAGAAATATCTTGACGAATTTGAGTTTAGATATAATCACAGAAAGAAATCTTTACAGTGTATTTTCAAACAAGCTGTAAAGCAATCAAAAATCAGAGCAAAGCACACTGATATTACTAAATAACTTTTAGCGGAAAAGGTGATATTTATAAGCAAGGTAACTTGCTATTAGGCTACTGCCTATTCCTAAAATTAAAATCCAAATGTGTTTAATACACCAGTTTATTAGCTTCTTACATACGGATAGCCACCTTACATTTTTAGGTGTTGGTATTTGTTCAACAGTAGGGATTATTACTGTATTCTTAGCAGGTTCACTGATTTCCAAAATTAATGGTTGTACCTGCTGTCGTGACAATTCAGGTTCCTGTTCGCGCAAAACAAAGTCCAAACCACGTTGAGTAAGTGATATTCTGTCATTGTTTATTGTCAGGTATTGTTCGGTAATCAACTTTTTAAGTTGCTGATTATAGTTAAACCAGTCTATGTTGTAGTATTTACCAAGCACGTCATGGAGTTCATCGGAATGTATGGGTATTCCCATCCCTTTACCACTCACTATGACGAGAATGGCTTTGCTTGTATCATCCATTTATCAAACATACCAAAAATTAAGTAAATGTTCATTTCATAGTATTGCAATTAAATACTTATTTTTGAGTATGCGTTGCAATGCTATCCAACAATCAGACAGTATGGCAAAGAAGGTAAACCAAAAGCCATTGGCTTTCAGGAATGCTATCTATTTAGCATTACATACCCCGCATATGACACATAAACAAATTGACGAACAAAGAAAAAAGGAGAGATTATTGAAGAAAAAC
>CAYNGS010000370.1:0-3921 GCA_964396625.1 uncultured Flavipsychrobacter sp. | reverse complement strand
GCACGTACGAACACACTATGGTATTAATACGGGCTTCGGATCGTTATGCAACGTGCGCATAAAAGACAGTGAACTGTCACAGCTGCAGGAAAACCTGGTTTGTTCGCACGCTGCCGGTATGGGCGAGGAAACGCCAACAGACATAGTGCGGCTAATGTTGCTTCTTAAAGCCCATGGGCTTAGCCAGGGATACAGTGGCGTGAGGCCGGAGATCGTGCGGCGCCTCGTCGATTTTCATAATCTCGGCATTTTACCGGTGGTCTATGAATTGGGCTCGCTCGGCGCCTCTGGCGACCTTGCACCGCTTGCACATCTTAGCCTGCCATTGTTCGGACTGGGTTTGGTCAATTACAAGGGGTCTAAAATACCTGCCGCTGAAGCCATGCAAAAGGAAGGGTTGACACCCATCAGGCTTGCCGCAAAAGAGGGTCTCGCTTTATTGAACGGCACCCAGTTCATGAGCGCTTATACAACGTGGTCTCTGATAGAAGCTAAGCGGCTCCTGCTTTGGGCCGATATTATCGGCGCTATGTCTGCCGATGCATTCATGGCAAAAGACGAGCCGTTCAAATATCCCATTCACCGGGTGCGTCCGCATAAAGGACAGATAGAGACAGCAGCGCGGATCCTGAAACTTTTATCAGGCAGTGCAATACAGCAGCTGCATAAAGAACAGGTGCAGGATCCTTATTCCTTCCGCTGTATACCGCAGGTGCATGGCGCCACCAGGGATGTAGTTGAAACTGTTTGTAACGTTGTGGACATAGAGATCAATTCGGTTACAGACAATCCCATCGTTTTTCATGATGAAGATGCGATAATGAGCGGCGGTAATTTTCACGGACAGCCATTGGCCCTTCATGCCGATTTTCTGGCAATAGCGATGGCCGAGCTGGCGAACATCTCAGAGCGTCGCACTTACTTGCTGGTAAGCGGCCAGCGTGGTCTGCCGGCCTTCCTGGCTCCCAATGCTGGTCTGAACAGCGGCTTTATGATCGCGCAGTACACTGCCGCGGCAATCGTAAGTCAGAACAAACAGTACTGCACCCCCGCGTCTGTAGACAGCATTGTGAGCAGCAACGGCCAGGAAGACCATGTGAGCATGGGTGCGAACGCCGTTACAAAACTCAGGCGCGTCGTTCAGAATGTGCAGCGCGTGCTGGCGATAGAACTGCTTACCGCAGCACAGGCGCTCGATCTGCGCCGCCCACGCAGATCATCGGTGGCGCTGGAACGTGTTTGGAGTGCTTTTCGCAAGGAAGTAACCTTCATGCCTCACGATACGGTACTGCATGAAAAACTGATCGCCGCCGAGCAGTTTTTGAATAATGATCCCGGCGAGATCGTTAAACTTTAGCCGCCTCAAAAAAAGACAACAATATATTCGCGCTCAGATGCCCGCTCCAAACAACTACCTGGTTTTTCTCTGCTACGGAAATGAACGCGTTTTCCGGGAGTGTACCTACGCACTGCTATCGCTATCCCGGTTGTATCAAACAGGACTACCGGACAACCTCGAGATCTGGATCTATACGGACAACCAGGACTGGTTCCGTTCGTTTAAGGAAAACCCGCTGCCATTGCATTACAGGCAGGCGGACAAAGAGACCATAAAAGGATGGCGTGGAAAAATTGACTTCGTGCATAGGGTGAAAGTTGAGGTTTTAAAAGATTTTACAAAAGATAAGAACGGCAATATTCTTTATGTGGACACGGATATTGTTTTTACACACCCGATAGACAAGATGCTTGCTGACATAAACAACGACGCTCTTTATATGCATACCCTGGAAGGCAGGGTGAGCGATGGCAGCAACCCGATCTTCAGAAAGCTAAACAGGTTTCTCGGCGATGAGCGGAAGATCGGGGATAAGCAACTGAACAATATGGCTATGTGGAATGCCGGAGTTTTAGGTTTTAACACAAAACATAAAGAATTACTTGACAAGGTCTTGAAGTTTACGGATGAAGAATATGCAAAATTTCCAAAGCACATCATGGAGCAGTTTGCGTTTTCTGTTTATTTCCAGGTGACTGCAGAAGTGAAAGCTGCAGCGCCCTATATTTTTCATTACTGGAAGCTCAAAGAGGCGGACCACATTCTGAAATCATTTTTCGGATATTTTAAAAATGGAAATTGGGCAGACCTTGCACATTACAGTTCGCTGGTGCAGATGCACGCGCTCATGCAAATAAAGGTGGACTTCCTGCACAACCGGAGCCTGACCGACAGCATACTGCACAAACAATGGGTGCCGGCAAAACCAGATTGGGCCGTCCTGATAAATCAGTTATAATCGCTCATTTACCTCAGCAGCCGTGCGAGCGTGTCTATAGCAGCCATATTTTCCGGGTTGTTCAGAGACTGATACAGGTCTTCCTTTTCTTTTTGGGTAAGGTGAAAATTGAGCGCAGCAACTTTCTTCGATTCCTTTGGCACATACTGAAGGGTGATGAACCGCAACTTACCACCGAGATAGTACGGTGCAAAATCTTTGTAATAGGTGTGCTGGTATGACTGAAATGCCTCCCACTTATTTTGTATCACGAATACCGGGTCAATAAGCATCCGGCCCAGAGATGTCTGGTCCGAACTGGTGCTGACATCGTTTTCGCGGGTATCCCTGATCTCTAAAAAAATTGTTCCGTTCGTATTTTTTGTTATCCAGTCGCGCATCACATATAAGTAACGGCTGGCAACCTCTGTGCCGAAATTATCGCTGAGGCCGGCATCCATTATATTCATGGCCGGCCTGCTGGGCATCTTTACCACCGGCAGCACAAATGGAAATGTAGCGTTCATGCGCAGCGCAGAGGTGAGGCGCAGGTTGTAAGGATTCTGGCCCGCGAAAAAAGTGGAGAAATCCACAGCATCGATTGGCGGCGTAGATTCGTGAAGGGAGTATTCAGGCTGCGTAAGGTATCCCAGCGGCTGGTCGCACATCATCAGCTTTCGGCCGTCGTTCACTATTGTGCTGTTTATAATGAGCAGCGGCACCTGTCCCTTGGATTCCTGCTCGCGGTAATAACCGATATTTTTATCGAGCAGGCCATCCGTGTTCCTGATCATTTCCTGCTCCATGGCATAGCCCCTGTCGCGGGTATACGAATACCCTGCGATACTGATCTTGTTGAACGGCGATACGAGATCTACGCTGGCCAGCGAAAAAATAATTGCGTTGAGCAGGTCCTTCCCTATGTTCTTCTGGTACTGAAACGCGTATGGATCTTTTATAAGGCCCTGCCGGTATGCATCGTGTATCGTGCGCCAATAAGTAGCGCCGATCATCCCACCCGAGGCTCCTGTAATAAGCACGGTGTTCTGAAACAGTCGCCCATTCGTTATGCTGTCTATATACTGCAGCGAGCGGAACGTCCAGTATGCAGAGCGGCTGCCACCACCACTTACCGTGACAACGACAAGCGGCTTATTGCCGGTATCGCCGTTCTTGTTCTTCCATAATAGCAGGCGGGCCTCCTCTATTTTTTTGTCATCGGCAAACCGGCGCGGCGTGAAAATGTCATGCAGATGCTCGTAGTCATACACCGGCTCGTCGTGTGTGGGCCGGTGGTAGTCGAGCCCGTAGGCAATGCTGCGCAGATCGAAGATCTTGTAATGCACAAGCAATGACAATAAGAGCAAGAACAATACCCAGCCAATCGTTTCCCAGCTTTTGAGAAAATATTTGAAGGCGCCGACAATACCCATCACAATTGCGAAGAGCAGCAGGAAGCCCGCGCCGGCCGGCACCCTGAGCATGGGCCGCTCCATAAATACCCCCAGGAATAACAACACTATGTAGGCGATGAATGTGGCAAAGATGACATTGCGGTGATGGCGCCGCAACACTGTGCTCATAACCCTGGGATGATAGGGCTCGAGGTCTGCGCTTTTTTCTATCCGGAACCGGCCCGAGATAT
>CAYNGS010000369.1:0-3929 GCA_964396625.1 uncultured Flavipsychrobacter sp. | reverse complement strand
AAATGGGCTTGTCTTTATCGAACGAAACCTGAACAGCCAGCATGACCATTAAAAATGCGGCGAGGAACGGCACATCCTTGGTATTGAAAAACGAATGTGCATAGATACGTGGTTCGAACGCAAGCATGACGAATGCGAGGCAAGCCATGAACTGACTGTTGAACAGCCGGAGTGCAAGAACATAGCCGCATAAGACACCTATGAGAAAAAAAATGTGGGTAATAATGTGTCGTGAGAGGTATATATCACGCTCATTAGTAAGATGGGCTTTTTTTTCGAATGCGATCAGCGGCAATTCAAAACCCGAGCCGAGGCGACGGTCGTCATATGTTTTCAACGTATTATCGCCGTGAACAACGTAGGCGTAAGTAAGTCGGCCAAGCCCCCGCTGCGCCGGCTCATCCCACGAAATGCCATAGTCCTTGTAGTGCAGCAAGCCTACCACCAGTGTCGCACAAAACAGCAGTAATCCAGGCCAGTAATTTCGAGCTTTCAGCCCTTCAGTCATGGTAAACAGAAAATTCTATAAATGTAACAGGAATTTCTATTTTCTCAATGCAGGAAAAGTAGCAAGGAGTGCCAAAAAAACAGTCTGTAATATCGAATTTTGTCTATATTTACGCATAAAAACTAATTAATTCTTTCCGATAAGCCTGGAGATACTAACAAAAGTGTAAAAAAAGCGTCTTTATTTATGACTAAATCTACGTTCAAGATTATGAAACGAATACTCCCTTTAATCCTTTTTGTTGCATGTGCGGTTGTAGCTGATGCTCAGACAGTTACCTATTCTGTCACTACTACACCATGCCACAATAACGGAGTTTTGACAGCCAGTTTTACGGGGGTTGTTCCCCCATTGACTGTAAACTGGCTGACATCGGGCTCAACAGCAACTACAATAACTCATACCGACGTTACCAGTTTGACCGATGCGCTTACCAATTATTCGGGTGGCCCGGTGTCCATAACGCTGTCTGACGCTACCGGAGCCAGCTATACACTCGGCGCATACGCGGGTGCACCACCGATCCAGATATGCAGTATTACGACCGGATCCGCTACTTGTCCATCGGCCGACACGGTTACAGCCACAATTTGCCCCGCGGGCGGTGTTCCACCTTATACGTATCAGTGGTTTGACATAGCTACGTCAGCAATTGTAGGGACCGGAAATCCGATCTACTTACAACCCGGCAGCTATGGTGTGACAGTTACAGACGGCGCCGGATGTATCTACGGCTCTAAAGTGGACCCGATAATGGACAATGTGGTTTCGTTTAACACATTTGCCGACACGATAGGCGTGACGACCGCAAATTGCACAGATGGAACGGCTACTGTATATCCGTATGGTTTTGGTGTTCCACCTTTTACTTATCTATGGTCGAATGGCGCTACTTCAGTTTCCGTGTCGGGGCTTTCTACGGGCTTTTACAGTGTGACTGTGAAGGATGCAATAGGCTGTACGGACAATGTGACCGCGTTTGTGCCACAGTCACTTTTCATCAGCGCAGCGGTGAGTGCCACAGATGCAACCTGCAGTGCAAGTGACGGAACCATAAGTGCAGTGGGTATAGGTGGCACCGCGCCTTATAGCTATGTGTGGAGCAACGGCGCCACAACTGCTTCGCAGATCGGGCTGACGGGTGGCTTGTATGATGTAAATGTTATGGACGCGAATGGCTGCATCGGTAATGCCGGGGGCACCATCGGCACCGCGTCGCCCATAAGCGTGATATATACCGTTACCCCAAGCTTGTGTACGGCACCAACCGGCAGTGTAACCTTGATACCTTCCGGCGGCACCGCACCCTATACAGCCCAATGGATCACGACGCCTGCACAGACCGGCATGATCGCGATAAACTTAATTTATGGGACTTATACCTACCATGTAACTGATGCCACAGGCTGCGTTCAGACAGGCACGGCATATATACCTCCGATGGACCTTATCAGCGCGAGCTACATGTCGACACCTGCATTATGTACGCTGTCGAACGGAAGCATGACGGTGTACCCAACGGGTGGCGTTGCACCTTACTTCTACCTATGGAATACCGGTGCGACAACTGCAACAATAACGGGTAAGCCGGCGGGCAATTATTCGGTGACCATCACCGATGCGCTGGGCTGCAAGGCTACCGAAAATGCTTACCTCCCTTTTAATTCCCCTGTCACTGTTGGGCTTACCACTACTCCCGCGTCCTGTGTTTTTGCTAATGACGGGATAGACAGTGCGGTGGTATGGGGCGGAACACCACCATATGCTTATTCGTGGAGCACCGGCGGCAGCACCAGCTCTATTTCAGCATTGGCATCGGGGCCATATTGGGTTTCCGTAACCGATGCAGCAGGGTGTAACTCACACTCGAATTATTCGTACGTTGGCTACGACCCAAGCAATACGGACTGTTATTGCACCATATCCGGCACGGTATATGCCGACGCCAACAGCAGCTGCACACAGGATCCGGGCGAGGCCGGCATTCCCAACATCCAGATATATATCAGCGGCAGGGGCTTCACCTATACCGATGCAAACGGCAATTACTCCTACAAAGTGCCACCAGGAACCTACAGCGTTTCGGAAACTGTGCCGGCATTTTATCCTCTTTCGCCCTGCCAGATCAATAATGTGACGGTGATCGCAGGATCGGGAGCAGGATGTGTAAACACTGTAAACTTTGGAAACAATGTGATCCCGACGCATGATATGCATATCAGCACTTGGAACTACAGCAGCGCCGTGCCCGGGCAAACCTATTCGAACGTTACATTAGTAAGCAATGATGGCACCGTTGCAGAAGACTCGATCGTAACTAACTACCAGACAGACGGCCATCTGTATGTGCCGACATTTGTTCCTGTCGGTGTTTTCTCGGGATCATCAAATGCTTATACAACTATCGGCAGTTTTCCGGCTCTGACGCCGGGCGCGACAATGCAGTTTTTCATGAATTACATAGTACCTACAAACATTCCGCTGGGCACAACGGTGGTTTTTAATGACACAGTGTCTTACAACAGTCCCATTGACGACTGGATGATAGATAACACCCCTGCGAATAACATCAGCGCATGCTCAACGATCACGTCGAAATCATACAACCCCAACTTCAAGAGCGTGTTTCCCACCGGCACAGGTCCCGCGGGCATCATAGCTTATTCTGACTCAGTGCTCGAGTATATGATACACTTCCAGAACACCGGAGATGCAATGACAGACAACATTATGATCGCAGACACACTGGATGACAACCTGGACTGGACGAGCCTGAAACCTGAGTTCATGTCGGCTCCATGCCAGGTGACCCTGACTCAGGTTGGCACCAAGAAGATAGCACAATTCATGTTCAACCATATCGACCTGCCAACGAGCGCGAGCGATGAAGTGCGCAGCAATGGAATGCTTACCTATTCTATTCACACAAAAAACGGATTGTCTGTTGGTTCTCAGTTCAGGAACAAGGCTTCCATTTATTTTGACTACAATGCCCCGGTCGTTACCAATACTACGCTGAATACTTTGGGCTCACTGCCAACGAAAGTAAATAATGTTCCTGCTGCTGCAAATACTGCATTCTCTGTATTCCCCAACCCGGCAAACGAAACGTTTAAGGCAATTATTGTGAGCGATGCTACCGGGAAGGCGGACTTGACAATTGCAGACGTTGCAGGCAGAGTTGTGATGAACAGAACATTGTCTTTACAGGCCGGTACGCAAACAATGTCTGTAGATGCCAGCCAGTTCGCATCAGGCGTTTACTTTGTAAGCCTCAACCAAAACGGCAAAGTTCAGACACAGAAACTAGTAATCGTTAAATAACCAAACTAAGCAAACTGCAAAAACCCGTTCACGCCAGTGGACGGGTTTTTATTTGAATATGCGTCCTTAATCGGGGCCGGAAACTTAACTTTGCATA
>CAYNGS010000368.1:0-3948 GCA_964396625.1 uncultured Flavipsychrobacter sp. | reverse complement strand
GGAGTAAGAATGCCGACACGTGTAAGAAAAAGCACGAGGATGGGCATTTCGAATACGATACCCAGCGCCAGCACCAGCGTACTTATCATTTCGAAATAGTTGTCGAGCGTAATGTTGTTTTGCACCATGGGGCTCAACTGGTAATTGCCGAAGAAATTGATGGCGTAGGGGGCAACAATAAAGTACGAGAAAAACACACCGAAAAAAAACAGCAGCGAACACCAGAATACAATACCCTTGGCCATCTTTACCTCCGAGGGCCTCAGGGCCGGCCTCACGAACTTCCACAGTTCCCACAGCACAAATGGGAATGCCAAAATGAACCCGAGCAGCAGGGAGATAGATAAACTCATCATGAACTGGCCGGTAACTGCGGTGTTCATGAACTTCATATTTATCTGTCCGAGACAAAAGGCGTCATAGTGCACCAGCTTGCCAAGCGCGCAAAACCATTTGTACGAGACAAAATCGTTGTGCGCCGGCCCCATAATGATGCGGTCGAATATCCATTCCACCTTGCAAAAAACGGCGATAGCAGCAATGAGAATAGCAACAGCTGAGCGGATGATGTGCCATCTCAGGTCCTCCACATGGTCGAGAAAGTTCATTTCGCCCTGTGGATTGTCTTTTCGGTTGCTTAGGAAGTTTCTAAAAATACTCACATTGGTACATTAGGGGGTGCAAAGGTAGGGAATTGTTGGATGGTAAGTAGTTAGGCGACGCATCAGCAGACCGCCATCGGGATTATAAAAAAGACATCACAGCTTTCGGAAGAAAAGCGATGATGTCTTCTCATAAGTTTAAATTATCAAATTATTTCTTATATACTTTTACTGAGAAGGTGTAGGCTTCCATCTTAGCGATCTGTTCCTCGCGGCTGAGCCTGCCTAATTTATTAGCTTTTGGGAGATGGATCGCTTTTTCGTCTGCTACCTGATCGTGCAGCAGATCGACGAGCGCCTTTGAGCTTACGGCATAAGTGTTTGCCTCGTCAGAGCTGCCGACAGCGGCGAGCATGCCGACAACATTTCCTTTTTCGTCGAGCAGGGGTGAGCCACTTTGGCCATGCCTTACCGGCAGGTCGAGGGTGTACTGAAGTGCATCGCCTTCGTAGCCATTCCTGCAGCTGATGTAGCCTTCGCTGTAAACCTCATCATCCTGCGGATAGCCAAGTGTAAATATCTTAGACCCTAAGCCGGTCTTGGCAGAAGCAAATGTGTATGGGAGCTCTCCTTTTCCGAAATGGAAGTTTTTCTTCTCCACCTTGAGTATCGCAATATCCCTTTTGGGGTCGGAATGAATTAGCGTAGCTTTAAAATACTGCCCATCGTGGTTCTGGATATAGACAGAGTCGAAATCGCCCTTGCCATCGTGGTGAATAACGTGGTTCGCGGTAACAAAATATCCATCGTTGGTGAGTGCGAAACCCGTGCCTGTATATTTTACATCAGACGGGGGCGGAGCGGGCTTGTTACTTTTGCTTACTATTTCCTTCAGCTTGTCCTGCTCGGCCTGCTGTTGCGCCTGCACCTTCTTAATGGCGCCTACTTCCCGGCTGATCGTATTGTATTGTGAGTCGTGTTTCTTAAGGCTGGGGTTTAAGCTCCAGATAGTGATAGCAGAGGTAAGTATGGCCACGCCTGCAGCCACAGCGGCTGTGCGCCAAAACTGGGGTGTGAAAATGATATAACGGGTCTTTTTGTTAACCGGCGCCGCTTGCTGCTGGTCGTGAATATCGCGCAGCATGGAACGGAAACGTTTTTGCTTGCCACTGCCCTGAAATGAGCGGATAAGATTGGTCATCTCATAAAACTCATTAGCAAATACAGTATCTGTTTCGAGACGGCTTTTTAATTCGAGTACTTCAGTTTCGCGCAGTGAACCTGATACATAAGCTTCAGCAAGTTCGCCAATATTATTGTTTATAGACATTGTGTTATCCGATCTAAATAATTAAAACTTCCAAACGTCACTTTTCCACTTCCTGCTACTTCGCCTGCATCGCATAAAATATTTTGCGGAGCCGCGCAAGGCATTTATATTTTTGAGTTTTGGCATTGTCCGGGTTTGTGTACCCAAAGTCTGCCGCTATTTCCTGCATGTTCTTATCGTGGTGATAAAACGCTTTTAATAAAGATCTGCAGGGTTCCCCAATTTCATCGAGTGCAACATTCAACTGGTCATAATGTGTTTCACGCTCCTGATGTACATTAACATCATCCTCGTATGCTATTCCCAAGTCGTCGTCTTCAGATTCTGTATTGTCCTGGAGGAAAACCGGTTCCCTGTTTTGTTTTTGCAGTTTCTTGTACCAGAGATATTTGCTTATCGCAAAAAGGTATGTGCCGATACTGCAAGTTAACCTGAATTCCCCGTCCTGTGCTTTGCCAAATAAAACAACCATTGCTTCCTGAAACAAATCAGCAGTATCGGCGGGAGATCCTCCGTGTTTTATTAACCAGCCATTAACTATATGATAATTTTGCTGATAAATATGCTCGGTGGCTGTTCGCTCGCCTGCTGCCAGTGCAGCTAACAAATGCTGCTCGTTGTTTGTTTGGCTTTGCAAGAGTTAATACTGATTTACTCAAAAAGTAACCCTGCGAACGATAATTATTTTTAACTATAGCAGGGGGAATTTCTGCATAAAGATAAATAAATTTAAGGCCTTGTTAAACAGCGGTAAGATATATATAAATTTGTGCCGCAACTACTTTTCCGATCATTCGGTATTGCAATTTTTAAAATTGGGAAGGCCACTTTAGCGTTTAAAGTGGCCTTCCAAGATTTCATAGAAAAGTGTCAGGCGGTTTTCGGGTACACGAAGCCAGTGGTCTCTTCTTTAGTTTTTATGGGGCGCACCTCGATCCTTGCCGTAGAGGTGTATGCGAATTCGGGATTGCCCTTTGCAATCTCAACAGCTTCATCAAGGTCTTTAGCTAGGATGTGATAGTAGCCCACCTGAACCTCGTTGGTCTCGTTGAATGGGCCTTCTTTCCATTCACCCTTTGAGCCGGCTATCATTTTGCCTTCCCTTACCAGCGGCTGTGCCGCTATCAGCCTTTCTTCTTTTTTCAATTTCCCGATATAAACGGAGCAGGCGTTGAGAAATGCCTGGTGCTGCTCCGGCGAAAATGATGATTTGCTGTCGCCCTCGTTACGGATCAATAACATGAACTCTTTCATAATTTTTGTTTTTGAAGTTAATAATTTGTGATGGTTTTTTGATATTTCTATTCTTCGTCTATTATTTCGTAGGCAACAATATGAGGGGGTTCGGCCAATACGGGCCCCATGGCCATCATAAGCGTTTGCACGTGCGCGCCCTGTATGTGATTTGCGTGGTCTGCCTTTGAAGCCCAACGCTCAAAGCCGACGATGATGGCCGGGTTCTCCAGGGAGCGAAATAATGTGAACGAAACGCAGCCGGGCTGCGCGCGGGTTGGCTTTGCAACATCGCGCAATGCCTGCTCAAGTGCTTGTTCTTTGCCAGGCTGCGCCTTGGCTGATGCGATAACGATCAAATCTGTTTTCTTTGTCATGACCTTTGTTTTTAAAGATGAATTAATTGGTTGTTTGCTATAATGACAATTGGGTTTTCTTAAAAGGGACATCGGTTAGAAAAAAATTCTTTGCCGGTATCTAACGACGTCCTTACGGCATTTAAGACCTCGCCCGCCCAGTTCTTGCCTCTCCAGTTTCTGCGATCGTAAATTTTAGAATTTCCGAGGCTAAGACCGACGCCCCAGGTTCTGTCGTACGGGCTCGCCTCAACAAAATCTTTGCCATTGGTTGCCAGCAGCATATCGCGCAAAGGTGCGTTTTGCGAAAATTTGGCGAGATCGGCTTCAAATGCGTATTGCCTGCAGTGTCTCTGCCAGGACATCCTATCGAAGCCCGCTACCTCTCTGCCCAGGTATCTATGTCTTTGGGGATCGGACGAACGGC
>CAYNGS010000367.1:0-3976 GCA_964396625.1 uncultured Flavipsychrobacter sp. | reverse complement strand
CCTCCGCTGCGGTGCGCTGGCCCGTTTTAGCCCCATGATGGAGCAGGTAATTGAATTTGCCAACAATGGCGGAAAAGTGCTGGGTGTGTGCAATGGATTCCAGATACTGTGCGAGGCAGGCTTGCTGCCGGGTGTGCTGCTTCAGAATGATCATCAGAAATTTGTATGCAAAAATGTGTATATCAAAAGTGAGAGCCGGCAAAATATCATTGGCCAGCACCTCGGCGAAAAGGCTTTGAAAATACCCGTTGCGCATGGAGAGGGGAGGTATTATGCAGATGCTGGCACCTTAAAGCAGCTTAATGAAAACAAGCAGGTCGTATTTCGCTACTGCGATCAGCATGGGGAAGTTCACGTCAACTCAAACCCGAACGGTGCCATCAACAACATAGCCGGCATCTGCAATGAAGGCCGCAATGTGTTTGGCATGATGCCGCATCCTGAGCGCGCCTGCTCGGAGGCTCTGAAAAACACGGATGGTCGGGTGATACTGCAGGCTTTGAGCCGGTCGAATTAGTTGCTCGCCGGATCTTTTCAGGCATGCCTGATTTATCAGATAAAAACGTTAAAAGTGTATGTCTGAAGCCCGATAACCTTAACAGTGCTATGGTTTATTGCTATATTAGCCTGTCTTTTATACAAAACATCAGTAAAAACGCAAAAGCAGACCTATGAAATTGTTGAAATGTTTATTTTTTGCTCTGCCTGTTCTGTTGTCGGCATCTTCGTTCGGGCAGATGATCGAGGATCCAACAACATGGAAATATGAGCTGAAAAAGAAGAGCGCAACTGAATATCAACTCGTATTCCATCTCGACCTTAAAGAGGGCTGGCATATATGGTCGTTAAACCCAGGCGGCGATGGTTACGAAATAGTGCCGTCCGTAGCTTTAGATAAAAATCCAAAGGTGAAACTGAAAGGCAAACTGGCAGAGAAGGGGAAGACGACCACCACAAAGATGGAAGGGATAGATGGTAAGATCACCTACTTATCCGGCAAAATTGACTATGTTCAGACGGTTACCGTTAGCGGCAATACGAAAATAACAGGCAAGCACACCTACCAGGTATGTAATGAAAAGCTGTGCCTGCCACCAAAAGATAAAGACTTTACGTTTGACATAAATTAACTTAATTGATTGATTTTCAGATATTTTATATTGCGAATCGGAAGTGCTTGTTTTCTACTCGGGTTGGACCGATTTTTTTGAATAAAAACTATGATGAAGGCATTTAAAGCCATACTGTTCGTTGTTTTAAGTTTGATAATTTCTAACGATCTGTTTGCCCAGATAGTTAAGGACCCCACTACCTGGGTCATTGAGGCAAAGAAGAAGAACGGCAACGAATATGATATTTATTTTCATTTAAAGCTTAAGGAAGGCTGGCACATCTGGTCGCTAAAACCGGGTGGTGACGGACTGCAAATTTCACCTTCGTTCACCTTCGACAAAAACCCTGACCTTAAGACAACCGGAAGCATTTCTGAACATGGTAAGCCGGTAGTCGGCCCTATGGACGGAGTAGATGGAATCGTAACCTATTTTAAGAACAAAGTTGATTACAGGCAGCACGTTGCGATAAGCGGAAACACGATCGTAAGCGGTACCTACAGTTACCAGGTTTGTGACGAGCATATGTGCCTGCCCCCAAAGACGGTCACCTTCTCTGTAGAGGTAAAGGATGCAGGCGGCGATGCCGACAGTGATACTACCGGCCAGGCTTCCCTGGCAAAATCGCTCGATTCAAGCGGGGCGGCTACCGAGGCGAAAAGTGACGGAACGGTTCATGACACCACAGCCGCAAAAGCGGCTACCACCGCTGTGCCAAAGGCGCCCGAAGACCACAACAAGGGCGGTAAAAATGAATCAAGGTCGCTGCTGTGGCTGTTTTTAGCTGCGCTCGGTGGCGGCATTGCGGCGGTACTGACACCCTGTGTATATTCCATGATCCCGATCACTGTAAGCTTTTTTACAAAGAGAAGCAAAACACGGGCAGAGGGTCTGCGCAATGCATTTTATTACTCCCTGTCCATCATCATCATTTTTACGGTACTCGGGGTGCTTATATCAGTCATCTTCGGTGCAAATGCATTGAACTCGCTGTCGACCAACTGGATAGCCAATCTTTTCTTTTTTATCGTCTTTGTCATATTCGGTATTTCGTTCCTCGGTTCGTTTGAGATCACGCTTCCTTCGTCATGGACCATCAAAACTGACTCGAAAGCAGGGGTCTGTAGTTTTGTCGGAATATTCTTTATGGCGCTTACGCTGGCCATCGTTTCATTTTCCTGCACAGGGCCTATCGTTGGTCCGTTGCTTGTATTGGCCGGCAAGGGCGGTATCGCAGGCCCGGCAATAGGTATGTTTGGCTTCTCGATTGGGCTGGCTATGCCGTTTGCGTTGTTCGCAATTTTCCCCGGCATGCTTAATAAGCTCGCTTCGTCCGGAGGCTGGCTAAACCAGGTGAAGGTGGTGCTTGGTTTTCTTGAACTCATGCTTGCGCTGAAATTTCTGTCAAATGCTGATCTTGCCATGGGCTGGCGTCTGCTGGACCGCGAGATATTCATAGCCATCTGGGTAGTGCTATCGGTATTGCTGGGCTTTTACCTGCTGGGCCGCCTGAAATTCTCTCATGATGATGCACCGGTCAAAAACATTTACGGACAGGAATACGTGTCTATCTTTAAGCTGTTCCTTTCCATTGCGGCTTTCACATTTGCCGTTTATTTATTGCCGGGCATGTGGGGCGCACCTTTGAATGGGGTTAGCGCCTTCGTCCCTCCTCTTGGCACTTTCGATTCGTTTGGCGGCACATCTGCCGGAGTGCCTTCGGCTAATGCTGAAGGCGCCGGTGATACCCACCCGGTAAAGTATGTATCAGATATGAAGATATACGAGCCACCAGTGGTGCGCAACCTGGGCCTCGTTACCTATTTCGATTATGACGAGGCGCTTGCCGCATCCCGCAAACTGAAGAAGCCTATCATGCTCGATTTTACGGGTATCAATTGTGTTAATTGCCGTAAGATGGAATCTCAGGTGTGGTCTAAACCCGAGGTGGCGAAGCGATTGAAGGACGACTTTATCGTGGTATCGCTTTACTGCGATATCAACAGGATCGGCTTGCCGAAAGAGCAGCAATACTTCTCTAAAGATCTGAATTCGCAGGTCACTACGCTGGGCAACAAAAATGCCGACCTGCAGGCATCAAAATTTGGCGCCAACTCGCAACCCTTTTATTTCTATGTGGATGAGAATGGCAATAAACTTGCCGACGAGGGGTATTCTTACGATCCCGATGTCGACAAATTTGTCGCTCACCTGGAAAGAGTAAAGGCGAACTACAAGAAGGAACATCCGTAATATATTCTTTTGCTGCTTTTAGGATAAAAACCTAACGCTACAATGATAAAGACCATCTCATTATCCCTGGCTCCTGCTGATGCGGCAGATGAGCAAGTTATTAAAAAACATATCTCTGCTGAGACTGGTATTGGTGCTGGCCGCATATCCGGGTACACCATACTGAAACGCTCCATCGACGCACGGTCGCGGCAGGTGAAGATCATACTGCAATTAGAGATATTCATAGATGAAAAAGTTGCAGAACCTCCGTTGTTCGACCCGCAATTGAAAAACGTTTCAAACGCGCCCCACATTGTCATAGTTGGCGCAGGTCCGGCTGGATTGTTTGCTGCCTTACGGTTGATATCACTGGGGTACAAGCCGGTTGTGCTGGAGCGGGGCAAGGATGTAAGGAGCCGCCGCCGCGACCTTGCCGTAATGAATAAGGAAGGGATCGTAAACCCGGAATCGAACTATTGCTTCGGCGAGGGCGGAGCGGGTACTTACAGTGATGGCAAGCTGTACACGCGTTCCACAAAGCGCGGCAACGTATTGCACATCCTGCAACTGTTTCACCATTTCGGGGCCGAGCCGGATATACTGTACGACGCTCATCCGCATATCGGTAC
>CAYNGS010000366.1:0-3978 GCA_964396625.1 uncultured Flavipsychrobacter sp. | reverse complement strand
AAAGCAAAGGACGTAGACCTGAAGCGGCTGGGCAGTGTATTGGCAGTGGCCTATGAAAAAGAACACCTCGATATGGAGTCGCTGCTGCTGCTGGAGGGCTTGGGGCCGCGCACGCTTCAGTCGCTGGTTCTCGTTAGCGAGGTCATTCACGGCACCCCCTCCCGGTTCGATGACCCTGCACGATTCTCTTTTGCCCATGGCGGCAAAGATGGGCACCCCTTCCCCGTGCCGGTCAATGTTTATGATGAAGCCATTCAAACGTTAGAAACCGCCATCCGACGCGCAAAAATAGGCCACACCGAAAAAAATGAAGCAATAAAAAGCCTTTCCAAAGCAGCGCAGCAACTGGAAAAAGACTTTCAGCCAAACAATAATTTCGACCAGCTCATAGAACGGGAACGGAATGAGTCGTGGAAGTATGGCGGCAGAACAGTATTTGGCAAGGCGCGGCCACCGGTGACAAAAAAGAACGATACGCAACTCAGCTTGTTTTGATCATGGATAAGAAACACTTTTTTATTAAACTAATTGCCCCGCGGCCCACGTTTGCGCAGGACATGACGGAGGATGAGCGCAAACTGATGATGACGCACATCGCCTATTGGCGGGACTTGACAGAAAAACGAATATCCCTCGTCTTCGGCCCTGTTTTCGACCCTGCCGGCAACTATGGAATGGCTATCATTGAGGTTGAGGATGAAGCCGCTGCGAAAAAGACGTTGGAAAACGACCCCACAATAATCGCCGATCAGAACTTTAGCTTCGAGATCTACCCCATGCGCGTAGGAATGGAGCGCAAGTGACCGCACGAAACCCGGCAATGCCTGAAACTACTATCTATAACGAAATAGGCCTGGGCTACAATACCACCCGGAGGGCTGATCCGTATATATCGGACAGGCTTTACGCACTGCTGCAACCCGAACAAGACAAAACCTACCTCGACATAGGCTGCGGCACAGGCAACTACACGATCAGGCTATCGCAAATGGGAGTGCGGCTTGTGGGCGTCGACCCCTCTGAAACAATGCTGAAAGAGGCGAGAACAAAAAGCGACCAGGTAAATTGGCTGCACGGATATGCAGAAGAAATTCCACTACCCGATAATTCCATAGATGGAGCCGTAGCTACTCTTACCCTGCATCATTGGTCAGACCATGAAACTGCATTTAAGGAACTGGCGAGAGTTTTAAAACCGGGCGCCCGGGCAGTATTCTTCACATTCACACCCGAACAGGAAAGTGGCTATTGGTTCAACCACTTTTTTCCTGCCTTGATGCAAAAAGGCATGCAGAGGTCAATAAGCCTCGAAACCATGAACGACCTTGCTACCAAAGCCGGATTAGCCCTGGTCGGTACTGAAAAATACTTCGTACAGGACGATCTTCAGGACCTCTTCGGATATTCCGGCAAACATGACCCGGAACGTTATTTCAACCTCGATATCATCAAAGGCATTTCTTACTTCTCGATATATGCTGATGCGAAAGAACTGCAGGATGGGCTGCAAAAACTACGTGAATGTATCGACACAGATCAGTTTGCTGCCATCCGGGACCAATATGACAATGACCTCGGAGACTATTTGTTCGTAGTGTTTAGAAAGCAATGATCAGAACAGTTCCCCCTGCCCCGACCTCCCCGAATGTTTGCGCTCGTGATCCAGTAACCACTTTTTTCGCTGCAGGCCGCCGCCATAGCCGGTCAGGCTACCGTCCTCACCGATTACACGGTGGCATGGAACGATAATAGCTATGCCATTTTCTCCGTTGGCCCCGGCTACCGCCCGTATGGCTTTTTCATTGCCCAGGAATATCGATTGTTGTTTGTAAGAACGCGTTTCGCCATAGGGTATTTTCAATAACCCCTCCCAAACACTTTTCTGAAACGGTGTCCCGGCAAAATGCAGCGGAAGGTCAAATTCTTTCCGTGTACCGTTGAAGTACTCCGTCATCTGCCGTTCAAGTTTATCAAAATAAGGATGCTCCCCTTCTGCAAATTGCTCGTTCGTGATCGTCTCTATCCGCTTCATGATACTGTCAATACTGCGCCTGTATTGAAAATCAAACAGGCATATCCCCTCATCCGTAGCGCCTATGCGCATTTTCCCAACGGGTGTATCTATATGTTTTAAGCAGATCATTTCATTAAAATTCGCCTTTGTAAATTTAGACTAACTCCTCAAACAATCAGAGATGATTTTACTCACTTCCACGGCACGATTGTATATCATTATATGAGTGCCTCCCGCTATCCAGTGGTCGGGCTGCACATTCCTTGACCAGATCACCCTGTCGGCTGTGCCGTGTATCTGCACCAGGTTGGCAGGGCGACTTCCACCCGCCCATGTGAGCAGTGACTTCAAAGCCCATTTCATAAACCGGCCGTCAGAAACCCTGATCACATCACGCAGCAGCTCTTTTTCCTCCACCGTCTTTGCACCTAAATTATGTAAAACAAGCCCATTGGGAATTGCGAATAAATTTCCCGGCAATATGCTCACCAGCCACTTAAATATAGGATTGCGATAACCGAGCTCACGTTCATTCTTCGCGCTCGATACGATAAATATCTTCTTCAGTTGCCGCTGCTTCGCTATTTCCACCGCCAGCATGCCACCAAACGACAACCCCAAAACAACAGGGTCTCTGTCTGTTATCAGGGCACTCATCTTCCCAGCATAAGACGACATAGTGTCGCTCTCGGAATAAGGAACCCAATTCAGGGGCACAAATTCACAATTGTCGGCAGCGAGATTTCTGAATAAGCGCTCGTCCGCACCCAGGCCGCTAATGCAATAGACACGTTCCATCAGCTATTTGCTTTTAGCCACGCCCAGCAGCAGCATGATCCAACCTGTTATCAAGAATAGTCCGCCAATTGGGGTAACTATGCCCACCATGCCCAGGCTAGCACCACTGATGCTTAGCAATGTCATAGCATAAAGTGAGCCGCTGAACAGCACAATACCAATGATAAAAAATGTAGTGGCCAGTTTCAATTGTTTAACAGGGAATGCAGAAAAAGCCATGCCGGTTATCAGCAGTGCAAAACTGTGATAAAACTGGTAGCGCACGCCTGTTTCAAAAACCAGTAGCTGGTCATGGGCTAATACTGCTTTTAACGCGTTTGCGCAAAAAGCGCCCAATACTACTGCAAGCCCGGCAAGCAAGGCGCCGGCGGTCATGGCCTGTCTGTACATGAAGAAATTATTTCAGCAAATGTAGTAATGGAAATGTCTTTTGTTTGTAAAATATAGTGCGCCTGCTCGTATGCCTGCCTGCGCTTTTGCAACATATCATCAAGGTAGGTCGCTAGGTCGCCCTTCCCTTTCAGTAGCGGCCGTGTGTCAATGCAATCATTCAGGTTATGGATCAAATGCCTTGTTTCAGCTTGCAGGTACACCACCCGCCCCGCCTCTTTCATGATGGACATATTGTCATAAAAAAAAGGAGTACCGCCTCCGCAGGCTACTATCGTCACCCCGTCCGCATCCTTGATCGCCTTCTTTAAATACTTATGCTCACGCTCCCGAAACCCATGCTCCCCATACTGGGCAAATAGTGCAGGAATGCTCGCATTCTCTTGTTGCGATATATAGGTGTCCAGGTCCACAAACGCAAGATCGTATGCCGTGGCTATCTGCTCTCCCCAATAGGTCTTGCCGGCAGCGGGCATACCAACGAGAAAGATAAGACAGACACGATTCATAAATTCCAGCTTAGATTAAATTAAAGGTAGCGAATAACCGGCAGCCATACAGGCCTTTAGGAGGTTTGTCCGGTTTCATTAATAAATTTCCATATCATCAGCATCCCCATCGACACGGTCATCTCCTTATTTCGCACCCGGTCATACGGAAACCAGAACTTCCTGGTTTTTATCGCATCCTTGTTTGCAACTGCCATCCATACTGTACCTACTTCGGTCCGGTCACTTTCCCCGACAACGGCCCGCCCACCGCGGTTACTCTTCCCA
>CAYNGS010000365.1:0-3981 GCA_964396625.1 uncultured Flavipsychrobacter sp. | reverse complement strand
GTATTTTTTAATGCGGTTTTTAAATTGATGCTGCATTTGTTGCATTATTCCGAAATTTGTTTCTATCTTTCGGTACTTCTTGACAAAAATTTTTAAGCGTTGAAACGAATTTTATTATCCTTAGCTCTGTTTCTACCTTTTTGCCTCCAGGCGCAGGAACATCATGAAATTGGTGTTACTGTAGGTTTTGCGAATTATTGGGGCGACCTGCAACCTAAACTCTTCCCGAGTTATGGTTACCAGCCGCTGGGAGGGATAGTGTACAAATACTTTATGAGTCCCCATTTTGGGTTAAGATTCGGCGCCACCTATACTAATCTTACAGCTGCAGACAGCCTGAGCAATATTCCGACCAACAAAGCGCGAAATCTGAGCTTTGCCACACACCTTTTTGAAGTACATGGCGCACTTGAGGCAAACCTGATCCCTATCGAAATAATGCGGCATAAAGCAACCCCGTTTTTGTTTGGCGGCATTTCGGTGTTTTACTTCAATCCTTATGCCCAGGATGCTACGGACAATAACGTATATCTGAGGCCGCTGAGCACTGAGGGCGAGGGTTTGCCTATGTATCCCGACCGCAAGCAGTACAGCCTGGTGAATGTTGCCTTCCCCTTCGGTGGTGGGTTTAAGTTCTTCATTGGCAACCGCATCATGCTTACTACTGAGCTTGGCTTTCGCTACACCAATACCGATTACCTCGACGATGTCAGCAAGTCTTACGTAAACCTCGATACATTGCAGGCATACAAGGGCAAGCTTGCCCGCCAGATGTCGTACCGTGGCAATACAGTGGTTGGCTGGGATCACAACAATCCTAACTACGGCTTTCAGCGCGGCGACAGCAAGTCGAACGACTGGTTCTGGTATGCCAATGTTACCTGCACGATCTATTTCCGTGCATTCGGTAATCCTAAGGAATACCTGAAGACCAAGTGTCCCGGTTTTTTCCGTTAAACTCTTGAACAGGTTTTAACAATTTTTTTTGCCTCTGCCGGCGAAAATTAATATTTCATGACAAATACTTCATTGAAAATGTCCTACTTTTGTGGTGGGTATATTTTTCATAAGGTGTAAGTAAGGCTTCAGCATCCCTGCTGGGGCTTTACTTTTTTAAGGCCATTTCCAATTCGCTCAGATCGTTTACCGCTTATTTTATTTCGGGTTTGATATTTGCCTGTCACTTTTGGGTTTTCACACTTTTATGTATTTCTTGTCATTTAAAGTTCGGCACAGTAGCTTTTTGGTACAGAACTTGATATAATGAATTGTATGAGAAAATATGGTTGCCTGCTTCTTATAGTTTTAGGTTCGTTTGCGGCTGACGCACAGAGCGTACAGGACACTACATACAATGTGCTGCTAAAGGAGGCCAGGGTGACCGCGAAATGGAAGAATGATACCGATAGATATCACTACAACCAGATGCGGTATTATGTAACGACCATCCTTCCATACCTGAATGCAGCAACCAAACTATTCGGTGAAATAAATGCTGAAGTACAGAACGAAGATGTAAGCGGGAAGGAACGCAGAAGATTTATCAGTGCGAAAGAAGACGAAGTGCGCACAAAGTTTGAAGACCAGGTGAAGAGTCTCAACACTACGCAGGGTGTGCTGCTGGTAAAGCTAATAGCGAGGCAGACCGGGGCGAACATCTATGAGCTGTTGCAGGAATTTAAGAATCCTTTCACCGCTATCAGGTGGCAGGCATGGGCGCGATTCAATGGCATGAATCTGAATAGAAAGTATGATCCATCTGAAGAACGCGACCTTGAAAACATTATGGATGAACTTGGATACCCACTTCCCGGCGGCTATTTAGCAAGTGAAAACCGGTAACAGAGAAAAGTTATTCGCCTGTTATTTATCATTTATTTTTTTTTATACTCCGTCACATATTCTATATTGCTTTTCGAAATTACCGTGTTATGAAAAAGCCACCATATTCCTTAGAAGAAGCAGAACTATTGTGTAAAGAATACCAGCATTTAGTCGGCCAGCCATTCTCCGGCGATAGTAAATTGATGATAGAGTGTGTTACGGTTACCCCGTTTGACGAAGGAAATAAAAAGAGGTTCCTTATTTTTTATTTTTTGTTTAATAATGCCGAAAGCGCCCTTTCGCAGGAGTATAAAGGACTGTTATTTGATATCATTGTTATAGCCCGCTCCATGGAAGATGAGCATGAGCTGCTGCAGGAAGATCTTTATACCTGGGTGCACGAAAACAAGGCTCAGTCGGTAACCATAAGTCGCTGAGCATTTTTGTAAAATTTCATTGTAGAACGATGTAAGTGATCGGCCGGATTTTGGTTGATCAGTGCAATTTGCAATTCGGGCAAGACCCGAATGTTCCCCGATACATAAAATGCAGATAGCCGGCACTGAAAGTACCGGCTATCGGATATGAAAACCTTGGTTGTTATTTTACCTGGGCAACGAGCTTTTTGAACGAATCCGGCTCATTCATAGCCAGATCAGCCAAAACCTTGCGGTTCAGGTCAATACCTTTAGCGGCAAGTTTACCGATGAACTGTGAGTAGCTCATGCCTTCCTCGCGAACCGCAGCGTTGATGCGGACGATCCATAAAGAGCGGTAATCGCGTTTCTTCAGCTTGCGGCCTGAAAACTTATATCCCTGACCTTTCTCTAATACGTTTTTGGCAACGGTATAGACGTTTTTACGTTTACCGTAGAAGCCTTTGGCTTCTTTCAGTATTTTCTTTCTTCTCGCGCGTGATGCAACAGCATTTACGGAACGTGGCATATCTCAAAATTTAGTAACCCTAAATCCCTGACGGGACCTTGTGTTTGTATAAAAAACTACTATTAATACTTTACTCGTCCTTTGGCGTTTTACTAAGCCATAACCAGCATGCGTTTTACAAGGCGCATATTAGTTGGGTGCACCAGACCGTGAATGCGCAAATGGCGCTTACGGGTCTTTGATTTTTTTGTCAGCAAGTGGCTTTTAAAGGCCTTGTACCTGCGTATTTTGCCTGTGCCTGTAACTCTGAAAGTCTTTTTAGCACGGGAATGCGTCTTCATTTTCGGCATGATCTGTCAAATTTGGGATGGCAAAGGTAACAAAAAATTTCTATTGAATATGGAAAGTTGCATTTTTTATTTTACGGCCTTTGAAAAGTAAAAATAACGTAATTAATTAATATTTATTATTCAATCTTCAATATGGTCTCTACCGTATCATTTATTATTTTTACCGCGAGAACCAAACCAGTATGACCATACTAAGATTCAGAGTTTTTTGGGAAGAAGATGACCAGACTTACCGTGATATTGAAATATTAGGTAGCCAGACTTATTTAGATTTTCACCGGGCTATATTGCTTGCCTATGAGTTTGATGGTAAACACTCCGCTTCGTTTTATGAGTGTAATGATAAGTGGCAGCCGGGAGGCAGGGAGATCAATTCGGAGGTATTAGTAAACAAAAAGGACGCACCGGCATTGTCTATGATGAAAACACCGGTATCTGCGCTGATAACCATTCCGGACCAAAAGTTCATTTATGTGTATGATCCTGCCCGCAAATGGACATTTATGGTAGAACTGATAGCCGTTAGCAGGGAAGAGACTGCGAGGCGCGTTTATCCATTCATTTTGCGCAAGGAAGGGATAGCCCCGGCCCAATATGGTGTAAAGGGGGTGAACCCGGACAAGATCATGGAAATAGAGGAAAAATATGACCTTGGCGCCGAGGAGATGGCGGAGGGCTTCGGGAATGAAGGAGAGGATGGGGCGGAGACTACAGAAACTTTTGGTGAAGACACGGGCGGAGGCCTGGAATAAGGTGACGCCAACCCTATATATCGTTGCAGGGCCTACAGGGGTAGGTAAGACCGCCGTGGCGATAGCGCTGGCCAAACGCCTCGGAACGGTTATTGTGTCGGCAGACAGCAGGCAATGCTATAAAAACATGAGCATTGGTACAGCAAAGCCCTCGGCCGGTGAACTGGCAG
>CAYNGS010000364.1:0-3985 GCA_964396625.1 uncultured Flavipsychrobacter sp. | reverse complement strand
TTGAAATTATCCGTTATAGCAGCATGAAAGAGCGCAGCGTCATCTCCGGGCACCCATCCGCGTGCCGCTACTTCAGCCTGCAGGAAAAGGCTTTCATAGCTGGTGAGCAGGTTTACCGGAGCCTTGCTGGACGCTGAATTTTGTGCATCGCCGGCAACATAAACATTAGGAATAGAATAAGTGGTAACCGTAGAATTGAAGTCGCCTTGCGGAAGGCCTTCGTAGTCGCCGGCGAGGCCCAGTTCATAAAACACACCTATCCTCGGGTCGCTCTTAAAGCTGTCTATACAGGTGCTGCTGGCAACAAGGTTCTGTGTTCCGCCCAGTCCTGCCTCCTCGGCATAGAGCGGGTTTTTGTTCGCAGTGTTAAATCCGTAGGCGATCTTTGCATCGTCGCCGGTGCCGATGAAGGCAACACCCGGCGTCGCATAAAGCGCCACAATGCCTGCCTGTGCCGTTACCGGATCAACCTGGCTGAGGCGCAGCAGCACCCGCAGTTTCAGTGTATAAGCAAATTTCTGCCACTTAGTCATATCGCCGCCATATACGAGGTCATCCGCACCGGGCAAAATAACATCGTTGGGGTTGATGAGACTGTTTGCCGAATCGATATAGGCGAGGATGCCATTGTATACCACACGTTGCGAATCATACTTGGGATTAGTGATATGGCTGTTGAACGTATCTTTTCCATACGCACCTTTCAACGCTTTTGTAAACGGAACGTTACCCCATGCATCGGTGATCAGCTGAAAAGTATAAGCCTGCATCAGCAGTGAAATAGCCTTGTATTGTTTTGCCTTTCCGGAATCGGCAAGAATGGCAAGCTGGTAAAAGTTTTCGCCTGCTTCATACAGATTGCTCCAGGGATATGAAAACTGGTCCTGGGCAGGCGCGTACTGATCCAGCAGACGGTACTGGCTGGCGCTGGGGCTTTGTGTCCAGTACTGTGCCCAGAAACCGCCGGTTATCTGCAGATCTACGCCAAGGCCCGACCCGAGATATAACTGTGCGGCGGGCAAAAGCGTCTGCAATGTTGCCGACTGCGACACATTGGGATTGGTATTAACGTTAAGATACTTTTTGCAAGACGATGCACCCAATGTAAATGCGACCGCTGCGGCAATAATAATCTTCCTGTTCATTGACATAAAAATCTTTTTTAGAGCTGATAAGGTTTAGAATGTAACTTTTAAGAATGCACCGTAGTTTCTCAAAGAAGGACGGGCGGTAAAGTTAAATCCCTGGTCATTGCCCGTAGCGCCAACTGATACTGCTTCAGGATCGTCATAGTGATTGCTTTTCGGGGTCCATATCAGCAGGTTGTTGCCAAATATACCGGCCTCAAGCGAGCCAAAAGGACTGTGCATATAGTATTTCTGCGGTATCTTGTAAGACAGCGCCGCTTCCTGCAGCTTCACATAGCTGGCGTTAACCAGGCCCTGGCCGGGCAGGTTCTGGCCTTCTGTATTCACCCAATAGTTGTAGGGCAGGAATTTGGTCGTATTCGGCACATAAACGCCGGTGGAACCAACTTCGTTAACCGAGTTTGCCCATACATAAGGGTTGCGGCTGTTAACTGTTGTTTCCTGCGATGAACCGAGGAAGTCCATCAGCAGTTTGTTTTCGCTGAAGTACTGTCCGCCCTGCTTGGTCACAAACAATACGTGCAGTTTTATGCCTTTGTAGGTAAGGTCGGTTCCCCACGATGCCTGGAATTTAGGCTGGAATGAGCCTTCATAAATTGGCTTTTTCGTAGCCACCGGTAACCCCGTGTACTGGTCCACTAATACAGAAGCATGTCCATTATACATTACATATTGTATGTCGTTGGCGTAGAATGTACCGAACGGATGGCCTACTGCGGCTACCACCGTCATGCCCTGTATACCGCCCAGCACCACATTGTCCACTCCACCGGTAAGGCTTACTACCTTGTTCTCGTTGTGCGTGTAGGTGCCGAAAACATCCCATTTCAAACCATACTTGGTAGAGATCGGCGTGCCGCGCAAAGTGAATTCCTCACCCTTGTTCGTGATGTCGCCCACATTTTCGTAGTTAAACTGGAAGCCGGTGGATGGCGGCAATGGCACCTGGGTGATCAGGTTGTGCGTATAAGAGCTGTAGTAGGTAAATATGAACGCCAGCCTGTCTTTAAAGAACGAAAGATCGGTGCCCACGGTATACGAACGGGTAAGTTCAGGCTTCAGGTGCTGGTCACCTATAGTATTTGATATCTGGTAGGCAGGTACACTGTTAAATGGCGGAACTATAGAGCCAAATGCTGTCTGAACCGGAAGTTGCTTGTAGCCCGGATTATTGTTTGCATATGGTATCGCATCATTACCAACGCCACCTACGCCCGCGCGTATCTTTCCGTAGTTTAATACCTTGTCTTTGAAACCACCATGCAGGCGCTCTGTAAATACCCACGATCCGTCTACACCGGGATAGAAGTAAGAGTTATTGCCGGAGATCAGTGTGGAGCTCCATTCATTACGGCCGCTCAATTCCAGGAACAGCTCTCTTCTGAAGTTAAAGCGCAACTGGCCGAAAACGGCAACACTTCTATGGTCAAGGATAGAGTTATCCGCGATAACCGGGCCCTGGTTGTTGGTCAGATTGTAAAAACTTGGCAGTACCAGCCCATTCGATTTCGGATCGATGATGTCGCTCAGCGATTCGTTATGGATCAGCGTAGTATTCTGACCCAGTGTTACATTCATCCCGAAATTATTGGTAAGCTCGTGTGTATAGTTGCCAATAACATCGTTGTATAAATGCAGGCCGTTATAATCATTTTGTGAGTACCCCCCCTGCGAGATGTATGCAGTACCGGGATAGAGACCAGTCTCATCTGTAGGTAAGACATTATACTTAGGCGTCTTGTAATAAGTAATATCGGAGTTTGCATCTACGCCAAGCCGGTCATAAACATTAAAGTCGCCTTGTTTGTAACCGACCTGGAAATTGCCCAGTATCCTGTCGCTCTTGTTGCGGTTATCAAAATAAGTTGCGGCCCAAAACGGGTTAGCAGCATAAGCGCCAAAGTATCCGTAGCGGGGAATACCACTTTTATCCACATAATCCATGGAGTAAAACTTGTTGTTGATATTGCTCAATTCCTGCGTGGGAATGTCGCGGGGTATCTGCAATACGTTATTCATGATACCGGCGTTCAGCGTAGAACCGCCCTGGCCCTCTGTTTCCACTCTCGAATAAGTGTTCAGGTAGTTAACGCTGATGCTGGAGTAAAAGCGGTTGCTCAACTGCGTGGTGCCATTGAAGCGCACACTGTATTTATTATAAAACGTGTTGGGCACCACTCCGCTGCTGGTAAGTGCATCAAGCGCCAGGTAATAAGTCGACTTATCGTCTCCCCCCGCCAGCGACACAAAGTTGTTCAGATCCTTGCCGTGGTTAAAGAAATCCTTCATGTTGTTGGGCTGAGCCGCGTAGGGTTTCACCTGCTGCTTGCCATCTATTACCTGGCCCCATGGCTTCATGGTATTATCAAAAGGTAAGCCCCAGCTGAAGTTATCCTGGCGGTCGTCTGTAATGCCGGCATAGATGGCGCCCTGCCCGTAAGTGTTCTGAACATCAGGATATTTCAAAACATCAGATTGGGTGTAGGTGGCCTTGTAGGTAACTTCCATCTTGCTTTTCTTGCCGGCAATTTTGTGCATGCCGTGCTTGGTGGTGATCATTACCGCACCGTTCGCGCCTGATGCGCCATAAAGCACAGACGCCTCAGGGCCCTGCAGCACCGTCACTGATTCTATTTCATCGGGGTCTATGTCGTTTGCGCTGTTGCCAAAGTCTGTCTGCGACAGCTCATCACTAATACCCTGCGATGAAGATGTACGGTCGTAGTTATTTGTGATCACACCGTCTACAACGATGAGTGCGTTATTATCTTTCAGAATTTATTTTTCACCTCTCAGAACGATACGGGTATAGCCGCCGGGGCCGCCGGTAGAGCTGG
>CAYNGS010000363.1:0-3992 GCA_964396625.1 uncultured Flavipsychrobacter sp. | reverse complement strand
GTTCCTGCCCGGTAGTCGCAAAGGTGAACAGTACCCCAAGGAATACCAATAAATTCCTCATCGTAATTAATGTTAATTGAAGTTAAAAGGCTATTCGTTAATAAAAGATAGCGGTATATTTATTTGTCTTTAAAGGTATTACTAATTTCAATCGGTATAATTATGAAAACCTCAGGTATTAAGATAATGAGTTTCGTCTCCGTGTTACTGGCCAGTATTTCAGTAATCTCCTGTTTAAAACAAAACGCTTCAACCAAGTTGTCGGATGCCGGTGTGCAAGTAGTTTACGGAAATTGGGACGATATACGAAACGGCCAGACTGCTAGTAACGTCGATTGTGTCGAAGCAGGCGACCTGAAGTTTATCGAGCATATTACGCTACCAACGAGTTATCGCGGAAAACCCGATGGGGATGTGCGCCTGCATTTTGGTCTAAGGCAGGAGGGCAATTAGCCTCAATTCTAGAGAGTATAATTAAATGCCACGCTGGTATTGCTCACGCGTATCTCGTTCATAAGCCTGAACCATTTGCTGTTGTAACGTTGATGTGCGGCAAACATGCAATTGTCGAAAATAAGCAGAAAGACTCCTTGCAGAGCGATGGATTTGCCAAAGCCGCGGAATAAAGCAACATTATTTTTTGCCGTTGTAGAATAAGCGGCGAGGCCAACACCCGTAGCGATGTAGACAACATCAAGGGCTGCATTTACCAGATATAGTCTCTTATTTGCACGGTATCGGTCGTACGACTGGTTTGCATTCAGTTTCGCGTCCATCTCCTTTCTTGCGCCTGCGAGTCCCAGTGCCGCAATTCCGGTGTTGGTCAGTCCCCATAACGCATTCATGGCATGGAAGTATTTCCATTCATCCTGTTTGGCGGTAAAGTAACCCACGCCCCCGGCCGCTACATTTGCCAGGCCCCATGCGCCGAGTACATCCATTCCGGTCTTGTTTATTTTTAATCTACTGGCATTATATGCGGCTACAGTATCTCTGAACGAGATTTCCTGTGCATGCGAATGAATTGTTGCCACGTAAAAGAAAAGGATGAAACATGCGTAAAATACTTTCACAAGAGCCGCTATTTATAGCAAAGCTAAATGAAAATATCATGACCGCTTAGGCCACCTTGGTTATCTTAAGCATATTTGTCGGAAGATGCTCTTCCACCGGAGTGCTGCCTGTATTTACCACTACATCTCCAGCCGCAACGAGACCTTTTTCTTTCAGGAAAGTTACCTGGTCCGAAATAATATCGTCCATGCTTACTTCCTTGTCGTAGTAAAAGGCACGGACGCCCCAGCTGAGGCTCAGTTGGTTCACCAGCATTTGAGTTTTTGTAAACACAAACAATGGCGAGTGAGGCCGGTAGCTGGACAACATAAATGCCGTATAGCCCGATTGGGTCATACCGATCAACGCATTCGCATTGATGTCCTTTGCTATTTCGCAGGCATTATAACACAACGCATCACTCAGGAATGATGGGGAGTGAGGTTTTGGTGTAAGGTTGCGGTGGTATACCGTTTCTTCCTTTTCCACCTCGTTGATGATGCTAACCATGGTGTGTATCACCAACTCGGGGTACTGGCCCACTGCCGTTTCGCCGCTGAGCATCAGCGCATCAGCGCCTTCCATCACCGCATTGGCCACATCCGTGATCTCACTCCGGTTGGGGCGTGTCCGCTCTATCATGCTCTCCATCATTTGCGTGGCTATGATCACGGGTTTGGCACGGTGGATACATTTACGGATAATGTTTTTCTGGATCATCGGCACCTGCTCCAGCGGCAGTTCTACGCCTAAGTCGCCGCGGGCCACCATCACAGCGTCAGAGGCAAGAATTATTTCGCGCAGATGCTCCAGTGCTTCCGGTTTTTCTATTTTGGAAATGATCTTCGCGCCGCTCTTCTTGCCCTTGATTATGTCTCTGAGCTGGAATACATCCTCCGGCCTGCGCACAAACGAAAGAGCCACCCACTCCACGTCATGACTAATGATAAAATCAAGATCATCCAGGTCTTTTTCTGATAGCGAAGGCAGCGATATTTTAGTATCAGGCAGATTTACTCCTTTGCGGGACGACAGTATGCCCGGTGTCAGCACCTCTACCTTCACCCGTCCATCTGCACCAATTTCTTTTACCAATACTTCGATCTTGCCGTCATCGAGCAATATTTTTTCTCCTACTCTGATATCATCATGAAAAGCCGGGTAAGAAATGTAAATGTGTTCCAGTGTGCCGATGCATTCTTCATTTGTAAAATAAAACTCATCACCCTTCTTTAAAATAAGAGCATTATCCTTGATGTCACCTATTCTCAGTTTCGGCCCCTGCAGATCAGCTAGTATGGCTACGTTGCAGAGCTCATCTTTATTTATGTTTCTTATATGGTTGATTACCTGCAGGTGGGAGTCGTGTGTACCGTGTGAAAAATTGAGCCTGAATACATTAACACCTTCGGTAACGAGGGCCAGAAGTTTTTCATAAGTATTACATGCCGGCCCCACGGTGGCCACTATTTTCGTTTTATGTGACATATCAGGATATTAAATCGCGCAAATTTCTGCACTTTTCATCTATAAATATTATACCAGTGTATTAAGTATATGCTATGAAATGAAACACAAAGATAATGATAATAGCAGCGGGAATGCACTTCGACAGACATTAAACGGTTAGCGCCCCAGTCTTTTTATTTTGACGATGGAATAAATATGCAGGAACACTGCCAGCGGCATTAGGAATCCGGCAAGGAAGGTATAAGGGAAAATGCCTAACCCTTTATTGAGAATACTTTCATTTTCACCGAGATGGCTATAGAAATAAGCATGACTGAGTAAAATAACTACCACAATAAGTAGAGTTATAAGGCCCGCAATATTCCATAATAGCGCCACTAGTTTGCCGGATGCATTGTTTGGGAACGCGAAGTAAGCGACAAGAGGGGCCGTGATCCCTATTGCAATATCATAGTTAGAACCTTCAAATGTAGCCGCCTTCGGCAGCATACCATCAACAGACAAACCAAGTATCAGCAACTCAACGAATACTCGGAAGCTCTGAAAATAAACCGGAAGTGCTGCAGGAGTTGCGTCTATTATTTTTCTAAATTTCGAATTCGTGAAAAAGTAAGCGAAGAAAATAAAAGCAGGTAGAATAAGCAACAGCGGAATGCGCGGAGGCAGAGAAGCGATCGTGAAAACACCTTTTATGGATAAGAGAGTCACGTAGATTAGCCACCCGGTCAAGGCAAGTGCAACTTTTATTTTGAATTTTCTAAGTTCACTCACGCGGGTAAAAGCCCGGTTTCCTGCAAATGACGCACCGGCAAACAGGAGTATCGCAAGTGTAACAGTCAGTAAGATGAACCCTGCTTTCAGCATAGTCAAAACTTTGGGTAACACTGCCGCTAAACAAGTTCCTTCAGCCTTTCTATCACACTGTCAGCTTCTTGTTTAGTATTTTCCCTGGAAAAAGAAAAACGGATAGGTACCATATCGGCCGCCCGTCCATTGTAGATCGCCTTAATAACATGACTCACCGAATTTGCGCCGCTTGTGCAGGCGCTGCCACCGCTCACACATATGCCCGCCATATCCAGGCTGAAAAGCAACATGTCCGACTTCTCGGTCATTGGGAAGGACACATTTAGTACAGTATAAAGACTACTGCCGTTAGTATCACCGTTTAAGATAATATCCGGGAAGGTCTGCTGCAGGCGCTCAGTCATATAAGATTTCAGGCTCCTGATGTGGGCGCTGTCTTCTTCGTATCGTTGTGTCGCAAGTTCCAGTGCTTTTGCAAAACCGACAATGCCATAAAGGTTTTCAGTTCCCGCACGCATGTTGCGCTCCTGCGATCCGCCATGTATGTGTGGTTTGATACGGACGTTCTCGTTAACATATAGTATTCCTACGCCCTTCGGCCCGTGAAACTTGTGCCCGGCTCCATTGATGAAATGAACATAAAGGTTTTTCAGATCGAAAGG
>CAYNGS010000362.1:0-4037 GCA_964396625.1 uncultured Flavipsychrobacter sp. | reverse complement strand
AGTCGAGAAAGCTGATGGGGTTGTCGGGATTGGTCATATCGATAGGCACATCGGCACGCGAACGGATGATGGCCGAGAAATAGCTGGAATAGCCAATAATGATGAACATTATGCACAACACAGAAGTGTGGAGTACATGCATGCCCCTCTTTTTTGCAAAAAGAAGCAGGAACACCAGGAGCGCACTGACAAGGACAAGGAATGTGATAGCGCCCACATCGAAGCTGGTGCCAAAACTGTTGGTAAACATGATATCAAAAACCGAGGCGAGCCTTGGGATGTACTGGATAACGCCAAACTGCACAAATGCGAGCACCACACAGCCGCCGATAAAGGCTATAATTGTTCCTTTGTACGTAGCCTCATAGCGCCTGAAATAGTATACCATGGCAATGGCCGGTATTGTAAGCAGGTTTAACAAGTGCACACACACAGAAACACCTACGAGATAGGCGATAAGTACCAGCCACCTGTCGGCATGCTTATTATCAGCAACATGCTCCCACTTGAGCACCGCCCAAAAGGTGATGGCGGTAAAGAAAGAAGATGTACCATAAACTTCGGCCTCAACTGCAGAGAACCAGAATGTATCTGAAAAAGTGTAAGCTAATGCACCCACGAGGGCAGCGCCCATGATGAGGGCAGTCTGGTTGCTATCGGGTTCAACATTACCGGGGGCAACTAGCTTTTTGGCAAAGTGAGATGTTGTCCAGAACAGGAATAAGATAGAAAGAGCGCTGGTCAGTGCCGAAAGGGAATTGATCATGGTAGCTGCACCAAACGTGCCCAATGTACTTACCGACGGAGCGCCTGTGGTGGTGCCGCCAGCAAAAAGGGCAAACAGGCGCTGAACCAACATAAAAAACGGAGCGCCGGGGGAGTGGCCCACTTCCAGCTTATAGGCGCAGGAGAGAAACTCGCCGCAGTCCCAAAAGCTGACCGTAGGTTCCATTGTTTTTAAATAGACGAAAAACGCAATTCCGCCGGTGATCCAACCAACGAGGTTGTTGACTTTACGATAGTTCATGATAAATTTTTAGACAGGTGACAAAAATAGCAAAACTTGTGAGTATGCGGCTTTTTTTTGAGGCTGAGGAGGTTAAAAATGGTTAATGGTAAAAAGCTTAAGAAATTCTAATACGAGAAGCCCTTCGGAATGCTTGCTGATCGGTGTTTGCAAACGTTATAAACATCTGTCATTTTGCGTAATAACTAACTGAGTCAACTATCAAAATATTGCCTCTTGTTCAGGTTACTACACCAGCAAATTATTCAGGCTTTTCAGTTGGTCCGTGGAGAGTATCTGCGCCAGTTGGATATCGGGAAGTTCACGTAGCTCTGCGGCTATTTCTGCGGCATCTTCGTCGGGGCTGGCGGTTTGTACCAGCCAAAGATAATCGAGCTGCCTGGTTTCGGGCAGCAATGATTCGGCTCCGTTCTTCAGTTTGTAGAGCAGGTATTGGTAGCTGCTGTTCGGGAAAGTATATTGGTATATGGGAAAGTCAAATTGATTATCTTTTTTGCGGCTGGATATCGTTTGTTCGGGGTCGCGGGAAAACTCTATGTCAAAGTGTTTATTGAGCAGCCAGCAGAGATGGTAACCGGGGGCGGCCGACACGATACCGATCATGGCAGAGCCTGCAAAAAAATCTTCCTGCATGGCACCGGTATCCAATTTTAATTTAGCCATAATACAGCGATGAGCCCGGTCAAAAGTAAAAAATAAAAAAACAAATTATGATGTGTTTGTTAAGTACTTTTATTGTATTAGTTGTGATGTAATCTTTGTATATTTTCAGTCAAATCACATTCATATGACTTCCGGTTTAATCATATTTGCGCTCATCGTGCTGCTGCTGCTCATGAGTTTTGTATCTGTGCAACAGGGTAATGTTGCCGTCATCACTGTATTCGGAAAGTTCAGGCGGATAATGCGGCCGGGTTTGAACATACGTGTACCGTTCGTAGAGCATATTTTCACCAGGATATCTTATCAAAACAGGTCTATGGAGCTCAAGTTCCAGGCCATAACGCTGGACCAGGCAAATGTGTACTTCACGGCTATGCTGCTGTATTCTGTTTTGAACCAGGACAGCAACACGATACAGAATGTTGCGTTCAAGTTTATGGACGACCGCAACTTTATGCAGGCGCTGATAAGATCGATAGAGGGTGCTGTGCGTGCCTTTGTGGCCACCAAGCGGCAGTCGGAGATACTGCAATTGCGCACGGAGATCATATTGCATGTAAAGGAGCAACTGGACAAGCAACTGGAAGGGTGGGGGTATCACCTGCTGGACCTTCAGATCAATGACATTACATTTGATGATGTGATCGTAAAATCTATGGCGCAGGTGGTTGCCTCTAACAACCTGAAGGCTGCTGCTGAAAACGAGGGGCAGGCCTTACTGATCACGAAGACCAAGGCGGCTGAAGCGGAAGGAAATGCGATAAAGATATCGGCTGAGGCAGAAAGGCAGGCGGCGCAGATGCGCGGCCAGGGTGTGGCGCTCTTCAGGGAAGAAGTGGCGCGCGGAATGGCGCAGGCAGCCAAGGAAATGGAAACAGCAAACCTGGACGCGTCTTATATTCTTTTTTCTATGTGGACGGATGCTATAAAACATTTTGCGGAATATGGCAAGGGCAATACGATCTTTCTGGATGGCTCCAGCAATAATTACCAGCGCACGATGCAGCAACTAATGTCTACCTTGCAGGGGTTTGATAAGGATGATAAAAAGTAGGTACGGCCGGAGTGTAACAATCAATGTTTTCACCTCCAACAACTTACTTTTGATTTTCTGAATAATTTGAGCAAAATTCGCACTTTAAAAAATAGTTCATGATTGATGTTTTGCTGGGATTGCAATGGGGCGACGAGGGTAAGGGGAAGATCGTTGATTACCTTGCCCAGAAATATGATATAATAGCAAGATTCCAGGGGGGGCCAAATGCCGGCCACACCCTTTACGTAGATGGTAATAAAGTTGTATTGCGCACTATCCCATCGGGGGTATTTCACAATCATTGTATCAACCTGATCGGTAATGGCGTGGTGATAGACCCGGTGTCGCTGCAGGGCGAGCTGGAGCAACTGATACCGCTACGGCCAGATGTGCTGGAGCGGCTGTTCATTGCCCACAGGGCGCACCTTATATTGCCTACGCACAGGGCTCTGGATGCGGCATCGGAAGCGGCAAAGGGAGTGGATAAGATAGGGTCTACCCTAAAGGGGATAGGACCCGCATATATGGACAAGACCGGGAGAAACGGCTTGCGTATCGGTGACATTCTCAGTAAGAACTTCCGCAAAAAATACGACAAACTGGCTCAGAAGCATATACAGATGCTAAACCAGTATGACCAGAAAATAGACTGGGAACAATGGGAAGAACCATTCTTCAAGGCGTGCGACTACCTGCGCTCACTACAGATAGTGAACTCGGAGTATTGGCTGCACAGTCATCTGCAAAATGGCGAGCGCGTGCTGGCAGAGGGCGCACAGGGCAGTATGCTGGACATTGATTATGGCACTTATCCTTTTGTTACCTCATCGAATACGATAGCTGCGGGGGTGTGTAATGGTTTGGGTGTTGCGCCATCAACGATAGGGGAGGTGTATGGTATCACCAAGGCTTACTGTACCAGGGTGGGCAGCGGACCTTTCCCAACGGAACTTGATGATGAAACCGGGGAGCAACTGCGTAGAATAGGGAACGAGTTTGGAGCGGTTACCGGCAGGTCGCGCAGGTGTGGGTGGATAGACCTTGTGGCGCTGAAGTACACAGTGATGCTGAGCGGTGTCACAAAACTAATAATTACGAAGGCTGACGTGCTTGATGATTTTAACCCGGTAAAGGCGGCCACTGCTTACCTTGCCGATGGCAGGGAAACAAGGGAGTTGCCATACGATCTTTGTGACGTGACCATAGAGCCGGTGTACGAAACATTTGCGGGGTGGGACAGGCCTATCAAAAGCTGTGCCACTGTGGATGAACTGCCGCAGGTCTTCAAAGATTACTGCCATTTCGTAGAGC
>CAYNGS010000361.1:0-4056 GCA_964396625.1 uncultured Flavipsychrobacter sp. | reverse complement strand
GGAAGGGCTTGTAAAAAATGTAGTAGCTGAACATAGAAAATTATCGTTGCCTGAAAGCCTTGCCAGTAAAGGGTTTTGAGTAGGTGCAAAAAAAAGTCCGGCAAGGTTGTGGGCTGCCGGACTATATAAAGGATGGGTTAGTAAGCACAATCCTTACACAATATTAAAAAGAATTTTTACTATAAAAAAATATTTGATCATTTTTTTCGGAAGGCTCAAAAGATATTGACACCTTATCCACATGGTGTTGTTGTGTGTAAAATGATGGTGCCGTTTGTGTTTAGGTGCGGCGACAAAAAAGGGAGTGACTATTTTTATGAACTCGTGACGGAGCGCATTCTTCTTCGCCGGCATCAGACTTACCAGTCCTTCTGCATTTTTGCAGGAACGCCTTTTTCTTTTTTCAGTTTGTCCTGCAGCTTTTTTTCTTCCTGCTGCAGTGCGTTCAGCAATTGCTCTGCCTGTTGCTGCGACAGCTTGCTGGGTTGGCCCTGAGGCTCCTGCTGGTCTTTATTCTGATCGTCTTTTTTATTTTCCTGGTCCTTCTGATCCTGATCCTTCTTGTCCTTGTCTTTATCCTTGTTTTGCTGGTCTTTCTTGTCCTTGTCTTTCTGATCCTTATTTTGTTTGTCCTGTTTGTTTTTGTCTTTATTCTGCTGGTTTTGCTGCTTCTTCATCATTTGTTCGGCATACGACAAATTGTATTTCGCATCTACATCCTGCGGATTGTTGCGCAGGGTCTGCTTGTAGGCATTAACGGCATCCTCCCATTTTTGCTGAGACATATAGGTGTTGCCAATGTTGTAGTTTGCTGCCGCCTTGCCCGGTTTGTCTTTTGCCATTTTTGCAGTTGTGGCCAGTACCTTTCTCGATGAGTCGAACTGTTTTTGCTGGTATAGCGAGTTGCCGAGGTTGAACATGCCCGGGGTATTGTTGGGGTCTTTCATCAGCGCCTTGGTATAGTCGTCAGCGGCCTCCTTGTATTTTTGCTGCTCGTATAATTTGTTGCCCTGCTGAATGTACCTGCTCGTTTGCCCTTGCACTGCAGAGCTTAGCAGCACCAGCAGCATAAGCGCGCTTATGCACATGACGGTGTGTCGTTTGGCGGGTGCGTGGCCCGACGCAGATTTGATCCTTGTATGATTATGCGATAGAGCCATTTTTGTCGGTTTTAACTTTCATGCTCATACCAGGCAAGAGCCACTCGATCAGCAACGCCAGGAATCCTGCCAACAGAAAATATTGAAAGTAACTGGTGAAATCGGTATAGATGACAGACCCCAGGTTTTTTTGTTCCATGCCCTGCAACTCGGTGGTCAGCTTGCTGGCCACCTCGTCGGTATTCTGCAGCAGGCTGTAGGTGCCGTGGCCGGCGCTGGCAATGCTGCGCATTTCGTCTTCATTCAGCTTGCTTACCACGGGGTTGCCATTTTCGTCCAGTTTCACCGATTTGGTTTCCGGGTCATACAAAGTTGCTCCCTGCGGTGACCCTATGCCTACGGTATGCACGATGACCCCTGCATCCGCTGCCGCTCTTGTTTTTTCTATGGCGCTCTCATCATGGTCCTCGCCGTCCGAAATAATGATCAGCGATTTGTATTTTTTTTCGTTCTGTGAAAAGGACTGCATGGCCATATCAATGGCATCTCCTATTACAGTGCCCTGGGTGGGTACCATATCGGGCGACACATTCTGAAGGAGCATTTTTACTGCACTGTAGTCGATGGTAAGCGGCACTTGCAAATATGCCCGGCCTGCAAATACGATGAGCGCCACCCGGTCGTTCTGCATTTTATCGGTCATGCGCATGATCAGTTGTTTTGCGCGGGTAAGGCGGTCGGGCAGCACATCTTTTGCCAGCATACTCTTACTCACGTCCAGCGCTACTATTACGTCAACACCCTTTCTTTGCACCTTTTCCGTCTTATCACCCATTCTTAAGTTGGCCCATCCGATGATAATGGCTGATAAACCTATCGCGAGTAAAATGAATTTAGTAGTGTTCCTCCCCGGTATGAATCCTCTTATCTGTTCGTTTACCAGGCGCTCGTCGCCAAGCTTTTGCAACTTCCTTTTCCTCCAGTATACAATGCTGATAAATAATATGGTCAGCAACGGCAGCAGGCCGAGGGTGTACAAATAGCTTATGTGTTGAAACTGGAACATGATTCAGGGGCAAATTTAATCGGCAGGGGAGTTAATCCAACAATAATAGAATGTGATTTTAATTTTCTTTAACAGATTCGGGTGCCCGATCGTTTCATTTGGGCTGGTCGTCGTGCAATGTGATCTTTTTTCGCGGTTTCTTTTCCACCTCTTCCACGCCGATAAGTATGCCCCAGGCTTCCATGCCGTCTACCCGGTCGCTTATCATTTTAATAATGCCTGTGATGGGTATGAAAAGGAACATTCCCGGTATGCCCCAGAGGAATTCACCCAATATAACAGCGACGATAGTTATGAACGGATTCATTTTTACCCGCCCGCCCACTATCCGTGGGAATAATATATTCGCATCCAGCAGGTGAACTATGAACAGCCCAATACCCGCTTCAAGCGCCATGCCCCCGGTGCTGTTGGCAAGGGTAACCAGCATAGTAATAACGATTGAAGAATATATACCTAGGTAGGGGATGATGTTCAACACAGCCGCCATTACGCCCAGCAGTAACGCGTATGGGATGCCCATTATCAAAAACATGGTGGAATTGACGATGCTTAATGCAAGCATTTCTATGAGCAGCCCGAAAACGTACGAATAGATCATTGTCTTTGTCTCCCTGATCACTTCCCTAACTTTTTCACGGTATTGGATACTGAATAAATGAAGCACGAACCGCATGAGTAGCTTGCGGTGATAAAGCATAAAGAAAGTAAAGATCAGCACGAATACAGTAAGCAGCAGTATGCCGGTTATAGACAGGAACAGGCCGCTCATGGAGTGAGCGAGGGAGTCTAAAATGCCGTTGCTGGACCTGTTGAGGTAATCGGACTGCTGCCGGCTGGTGATATGGAGTTTGTAAGAAAGCCAGTTCTGGAAGCCGCTGAGGATCTCCTGGAATCGCTTCCGCAATTGCGGTACGTCGCTGGAAAATCCGATTATCTGTATGGCCAGGAAATAGATGAAGCCGACAAACGCCGAGATAAACAACAGGACCGAAAGTGCCGCCGAACCTACGCGGCCCAGGTGCAGCTTGTTTTCAAAGAACCGGTTTAAAGGGTACAGAAGGATGGCTATCAACAGACCAAATACAAGCGGTATAAAAATATTGCTGGCCACTTTGAGTATAAAACAAACAAGTATAACAGCAAGCAGCGTTAGCGCGAGTCTGGCGTAAAAAGGAAGCTTTACCGTCTGCATAGTTTGTAATCGACTGATTTACTTATCAAACCTAATAGAATTGTGCCACAGGACAAAACAATGAACCCGTTATTTGCATGTGAATAAATATTTATGTCCGTTTGCGGGTAGAGACGGCGTTTTTTAAGTTATTTTGCTTTGTCGGAATTGGGTATTCTTGAAATCTTAAACATTGCTGAAGCGTTTTTTTAAAAAGGGGATAATAGAGGCTGGCTGCGACGAGGCTGGCAGGGGATGCCTTGCGGGCCCGGTATTTGCTGCTTCCGTCATCCTGCCGGCAAACTTCCGGCATGCATTGCTGAACGACAGCAAGCAGGTTACTGCTGAAGACCGCGATAAACTGCGCCCTATAATTGAGCAAAAGGCAATTGCATGGGCCGTGGCAATGGTGGACCATACGGAGATTGACAGGATCAACATTCTTAAAGCCTCTTTCAGGGCCATGCACCTGGCCATAGATCAGCTGCAGACACGGCCGGATCTCCTGCTTATTGACGGACATATATTTTCACCTTATTTTGGAATCATTCATCAGTGCGTGGTGCAGGGCGACGCGATATATGCTTCTATAGCCGCTGCCAGCATACTCGCCAAGACTCACAGGGACGAGTACATGCAGCGCCTGCATGGCGAATATCCCCAATATGGCTGGAATGAAAACACGAAGTGAAGCGATTGTTTTCATGTTTTTCTAC
>CAYNGS010000360.1:0-4069 GCA_964396625.1 uncultured Flavipsychrobacter sp. | reverse complement strand
GAATAATTTTGGACGAGAATGAGATAACGCAAAAAAACCACCATCCCGTAGAGACGCAATGTTTTGCGTCTCCACTCGTGGCTTTGCGTCTCCACTCGTTGTTTTGCGTCTCTACTCGCGAAAGAAAAATGCAGGCAATGCAAAGACTTTTCTTGGTTTCAGATGGGAAATAAGAGGAAACGAATGGGAAATTTAAAAACCACAATTCACCCCATAAGAGAAAACCCCTTAAGCGTTCCGGGGGGAATGATGTGATAATGTGAGATGTTAAATCAAAAAACTATATGGCTTACTGTAAAGGGTTTCAGCGGTCACATCGCATCCTGAATAATTTTTGGACGAAAATGAGATAATGCAAAAACAACCATCCGGTAGAGACACAATGCTTGCGTCTCTGCTCGCAAAAGAAAAATGCAGGCATTGGGAGAAAACTTTTACCGGGTTAACCGGTCAAATGGACTTTTTCCTAATTTCGTTTGCTACACCATAAACATGAAAGCATTACTAGTAATTGATATGCAGCTTGGCAGCTTCAGGCCATACTCCATTCGTCATGACACATTGGGTGTGATGGAACGTATAAATGAACTGGCGCGTTATTTCAGAGCTAATGACCTCAAGATCATCTTTATTCAGCATGACGGAACGAAAGAAAACTCATTTATGCCCGGCACCCCCGATTGGGAAATACTACGCGAACTTGATAAGCTGCCTTCAGACATTGTTATCGCCAAAACAGCCAATGATGCTTTTTACAGAACTCACTTACAGGAGACCCTCGTAAAAAATAATATTACCGAACTCTACATCACCGGCTGTGCCACAGACTTTTGCGTTGATACGACGATCAAATCTGCGCTTAGCAAAGACTACAAGGTCACTGTGATCTCCGACGCACACACTACTGCCTCACGGCTGCACATTCATGCCGAGAACGTTATTGAATATTATAACTGGCTTTGGGCCGATATGACCCCCACAAGACACAAGATCAGGGTAGTTACGACCGAAGCCCTTTTAAACGAATTTGCTTTGCATTAGGACGAGCATTAATAATGCGATTTGCGGCAACCTCCATTTCCAACTGGGAAAACAACTAACGGGAAAACCATGTCATCTTCATAATAGCGACATGCTGGGAATTGCAGGAATACCGCGAGCTGAGCCAAGACCTCAACATGCAAAGCATCGGCATCACAATAAGTTTAGAGGATATTTACGAAGGCACAAAGATCGCCCGGTAGTCCTCGCGTTAAGATAGCTGGGTCCAGTAATGCAGATCGCTGCTCGGGCAGCCAGCTTCCACCGGTATCGCCTTGGCCGTAATAACAGTGGCGCAGTTCCTGCAGAAATACCTGTTGAGCCCCACCTCGGCCAGTTCCACCCAGGTGTGATCCTTACCGCTGACGCAGCCGTTATCTGATGGAGCCGTATGTTTCTTTACTGTTACTCTGCAGTGCCTGCACTGGTACCAGTGTGTCGGCTTCTGCACTACAACCGCCGGCTTATTTTTTGCGTTAGTCTTGTTCTCATAATATTCTCTTGCCACTTCCACTAACCTCCTCGTAATAAACAGAAGCACTATAGCCCCGATCATGAGCAACACAAAACTTGTAGTATTCCATTTATGCACTTGCTCCACCGGCGGCGCAGGCGCCTCAGGCACCGGCTTCAGATACGTCATTTTTACAAAGCCATCGCTTTCTTTGTATTTCACTTTCGCCCACGTACTCCCGTTTATCGCCTGCACATCAATGGTGTCACCCTTCTTCACAACGCCCAGCACCGGAGAATGGACGCGCCTGCCATTCTTAACCCGGATATCCTGTGTGGCCGTAAAGAGTTTGGCGGTCACGCACTGCGCGACCGCCAGGCAAAACAATATGAGCAGCAGTTTTCTTTTCATAAAAGGCCTGTTTGCAGGCGTTTTCAGGGTATTACTTTGGTCAGGTGTTACGCAAAATTACTATCTATTTTTCGATAAAATAATGCTTCAGCCGGACAAATATTTTTTGCAATGTTGGGCGGGAAACACACACCTTCTTTACTTGTCAAAACCCTGTACCTATACCGAATTCGGCATACTCCGCTACGCTCGTGTGAGTGGCCAGCATTGCCGCCACGAAAAGTTCTTTAAAGACTCCTTTTTCGTTCTTAAAGAGGTAGTAGTTGACACCCAGCTTTTCATTCAGATGGGAATTATCAAACTTAAGATAGGTCTGCCGGTAGTAATACCCTATTTGCGCCAGTATCCCTATGCGCCCGATAAGGAACTCATTGCCCGCAAAAAAGGTGCCGTCCCATGAGTTCTGTCTTTCCTTGCCGGGGTAAAAGCGAACCCATTTAAGAAATGCAGTGGTGGATTCATGAAACGCATAGTCAACGCCGCCATAAAACTTATTCTTGCTCAGCCACCGGCGGCTTACGTATGCCGAAGCCACATAGGTCGGCAGTTCCGGGTTCCCGGGTGCATGTGCTTCCTGGTAGCCAATGCCAACTCTCGCCTGCACCAGCCACCGGTTGTCGAGCCGTGGCAGCTCCTTCAGTATCTTCTTTGGTCTGCAGGTTACCGGAAAGTATTGAACACCCATATGTATGCCTACCATGTTCACACCGAGGTTGGGCTGGTGGGTGTCAGCATTCGATATGTGCGTCAGGTTAAGCCCGGCCTGGAAGTGCCAGTGGTCGTCATAATGGTATCGCAGGTCGGTCATCAGCACTGCAAAATCATTGAGGTTGGTCCCGATCGCAGTGTTTACGGTATCTACCGGGTAGGTTCGCTGGTACTTCCGCGTCACATATGCCAGTCCGTCGCCCATCCTGAACGTCCATTCCATTCCCCCAACATGGGCAAGCCGGAACTGGAGGTTAGGATAAATACCAACAGCGCGGCCAAAGACCGCATTGTTGCCATAATCGGTGCAGGTCAGGCCCACACCTATTACCGGAAAGTTGCGCCTTTGCTCCCACTCCTTCCTGCCATAGGTCTGCCACACAAAATTGGCGTCAATAGCGGTAGACAAAGCCGGGATGGGTGCCGTAAATTTCGGACTATGCTTGAAAATCCGGCCGAGCAGCAGATTACCCTCTACACCAAAACCAGACCTTGGGTCCTGCTCCTGCGCACAGGCATTATGCCCGAGCGTAAACCCCAGCATAAGAGCAAGCAGTTGTAATGAATTACGGTACATAGTAGAATCGTGCAAATATAACGTTTATTCAAACGAACATCTGTTAGTCGTCAAAATAAAAAATGGCCGGTTTCCGTTAATGCTGCAAACCTGTAAAACTGAAAGAATGGCTGACCTTTTGTTCCGGCGCGGCTCTACGGACGACTTCGATCAATTGAAGGAATTGGGAATTGTATCCTATTCCGAATTTTCAAAAGTGCTTACTCCCGGCAATTGGCAGGAAATGGACAACAACCTGCACAGCAACGAGCGCCTTGCCGACATTATCACGCGCTCAAAGATATTTGTTTGTGAGGCAAATGATCGTTTGATTGGTATGGCCTACCTGCTGCCCAGCGGCAACCCGACAAACTTGTACCCGGCCGACTGGTCATATATCCGCATGGTGGGCGTTCATCCGCAATACAGAGGCAGGGGTATCGGGAAAAAACTGACCGGTATGTGTATCGACTTTGCTAAAGAAAAAGGCGAGAAGACAATAGCCCTGCATACATCAGAGGTTATGGATGCCGCACGACATGTTTATGAGAGCCTCGGCTTTACCATGTTCAGGGATATAGGCCCGATCTACGGTATCAGGTATTGGATATACAAAAAAGACCTATGATATACATTACACTGCTGTTGTTTGTCCGTGATGGCAAAGAGCAATTGCTCAATGAATACGAATCCAAGGTGCTTCCGCTGCTGACGAGTTATGGCGGGCGCCTGCTCTATAGGATCAGGCCCCAAAAAGGGCAGCATATCGTCACGCCGGAACACTACCCCTATGAAGTGCACATAGTTTCGTTTCCCTCGGTCACAGATTTCGAACAATACAAAGCCGATGACGTGCGCAAGTCATATAGTTACCTGTATACTGAGTCGGTAGAGAAAGC
>CAYNGS010000359.1:0-4069 GCA_964396625.1 uncultured Flavipsychrobacter sp. | reverse complement strand
AGATATGAGGTACCGGCCCAAAACATCTGGTGTTCCGGATAGCACTCCGGTTACCGGGTCTATTGTTAAAGGAACGGAACAACTCATGGGGTTGCTGTAAGAGAGGCCACCGGCGTATGTCTCGTTATCGTAGGGCGGTGGGGCAGGGGGGTACGGTTTGATGACGGCGTCGCTTCCACCCAGCCTGGCTTCGCATAGTTCATAACTTAGGGAGTCGCCATCGGCATCTGTGGCATAATCATCGAAACTGAACGGTTCATCAAGTGCAAGCACTAACGGAGGATAATTGACAAAAACAGCGCCATTATTACTTGCCGCGACGGCTGAAGATGGTATGCTGCAGGAATAGGTCACTCCGTGATCGCGTGGGTCCACAATATTCGTGATCGCGCCGTTTCTGCAGCAGCGCTGGTAGGCAATTATATACCCGGATGCACATGGGTGTAAGTGAATGTCGATCACGAATGTCCTTTTCAGTACACAGAGGGTTGTACTTCCTGAGCCACAGGAACTGCTGGATGAGACGGGGACAGTGGCGGAAGAAGAGTGGTGAGCGCTGTCGGTTTCCACGAGTTCGCCAGTGCCTTTGTATACTGCAAAGTATGCCGGGTCATCCTGGGCTATCGCCTCAGGCTCGCCTGCAAGGCAGTCTGCATAAAGAGTTAAAGTAACCTGATAGTGATACAGGCCACCGACACTGTCCATTAGTTTGTAAGTGAACTCGTCACCAACTAAATGGGAAGCGAAAGCCTGGGTAAAGGAAAACGATAACAAAAAAACGGTCGGCAAAAACCTTTTAAGATGTGCAGACATAAGGTGTTGTTTTAAGCAGTGCATATAAATATAACGTAACAAATGAAATAAAAGTATCTGTAAGCGGAAATAATTCAATACAATTGACCAATACATTATTCTTGGCACACTATAAAGACGTGATGTTAGCCGTAAATCTTGGGTGGGAGCAATAAAATAGTAGAAAAACAGGTGTTCTCACGCGTTCGCGCAGGAACACCTGTTTTAACGGATGCTTACATCCATTTTGCAGCAAACTGGTTGAAAGCCTGCCTCAGTTCATTTATGGTATTCTCTTCCGAATCGAATTTCTGACCTGCAGCCGTATGTTGGGTCAATAATTCACCATCGATATAGCCGGCGCCGGATGCCTTGGCCTCAATACCGGCGTTGGAAATGTTTGCTTTGATATCGTGCGAAAGTTTGTTGATATTATTGGCCTGTATATCGAATTGGTTTTCGAAATGCTCGACTTCCTTTAATACATCTGTGTTCGTATTTTTTCCCGCTATCTCGGTGAGGCGTTGTTTCAGTATACTCAGCTCCTGTTTGTAAAAAGCCAGGGCGCGCAACCAGTCGTTATGCGCATTGCTCATGTGTGTGATGCTGATCTTGCTCATATTATTTTGTTTTAGACAAATGTACAATCATTTAAATGCTATACTATGATAAAAGTCATAAAATAATACAAGACGGTCTTTTAATTGTCCGCTAAGCGCCCCCGAGATATTTGAAGTTCCTGAGCAGCAGTGTGATGTCGGACAATGGTGCGTAATGCTGCGCGTAGGTGGTATTTATCTGCATTTTCACTTCGTCGGAAGGCTCGTAGCCTGCAAGTATGTTATACGGTTGTATAACTCCTTTTTTTAGTTTGGGCAGGGAATTGGCTCCAGCACCAGCGGCATAACCCACCCATGTTTTCTTACCAAACAGTACCCTGAAGCAATTTGCAAGGAATGCTCCGGGCTTCTGCGAGAGGAAAAAACTAAACGGAAAAAGGGCGATGAAAATAAGCGAGCCGGCAATGTCGACCATTCGCTTATTGCGCACCTGTGCGAAGTCTGAAAGATTAAAACGGCGGTCGATGGTATAGAGATCGCCTGCTGTATTGCTGGAGTTGCTGCCTACAAAACTCTGGCTGCCGGGCAGGTGTATCTTATATTCGTAGGCTTTACCGCAATGCTGCATCTGCTCAAATACTTCGGAGTACGACAGACCATTGATGCAGAAAATAACTTCGTTTACCCCTGCCGTGTACAGCAATTGCTTCATTTCCGGTAGTGTGGCAAGCGCGCCATGGTGGGCCTCGTGAGGACTCACCCTGCCCGCCAGTTCGGGTGCATAGTGAACCTGCTGCAGTATGGCAGCCGTTTGCCTGTAAGGGGCTTCTTCGGCTACGATCACAGCTTTTCTCGGCAGCTTATCGTATGGTATGAACCTTAAGATACCCATGCGATACAGTATCTCGTGCAGGCCCAGTAATACCACTGTACCCCCGAAACCTGTGAAAATGATAATGGCGCGTGAATACCTGTACTCTGGTGGTAAGAGACCGTAGTAGGCCAGGATGGCAACCGTGCCTATCAGCATGCCCCTCGTCACTTTCAGCGCCCGGTAAGGCTGGTCGTATGTGCCATTGAGGTAAAGGGAGGTGAGCCACAGCGCTATGTATACGGGGAAGGTGGCATAGACGGCAGCGGGCGCGATCGGCATGATATTCTTAACCTCCTGCACCCAGAAATTCTTTATGGCCCACAGCGTAACCAGGAGGATCAACGCATCGAACAAGGGCATGTGCAATGCTTTGAGTCCGCGCTTGATGGTGCCCAGGATGGCCCGCATCACAATGCCTACATTTATAAAAAGCACAAAAAGGCGGGCCTGTTTCTTCGTGTAGTGTTTTTTGACAAAGGTTACCAGCGCTTCATTGAATATGCGTACATAAGACAAAGTCATCTTACGCGTACTCTCACCCTTGTAGTGTACAAGATCGGCTTCGGGAAAGTAAATATTTTTATACCCGGCCTTTTCGATGCGGTACGAGAGGTCCACATCTTCGCAATACATAAAGTAGTCCTCATCAAAAGGTCCTCCCGCTTTATCCATTGCAGAGCGACGCACCATCATGCAGCAGCCGGAGAGCACGTCCACCTGAGCCACTTCCCGCTCACCGATATGCACTGCGTAGTATTTATTAAAGTATTTCGATCTGGGGAATATTTTGTTCAGCCCGATGGTTTTGTATAAAGCAACGGACAGGGATGGGAATGATTTTTTCGCGTCGGGAGCAAATTGCCCTTTGCCGTCTATTAGTCTCGGACCTATGGCTCCTGCATCGGGGTGCCTATCCATATAGGTGACCGTCTTGCTCAGAAAATCCTCCGGCATTACGGTGTCGGGGTTCAAAAACAATATGTATTCGCCTTTTGCCAGCGCAACCCCCTGGTTATTGGCCTTTGAGAAGCCCTTATTGTCTTTATTCTCAATGAGCACCACCGACGGAAATCGTTTCCTGACCATGCAACAACTCGTATCCTCAGAATTATTATCTACGACAATGACTTCAGCATCTATACCCTCAGCCGCCCGCAAAACTGAATCCAGGCAAACTTCGAGGAAGTACTTTACATTATAGTTTACAATAATAACTGATAGTTTCATTTATAAGTCAGGCGTCAAATTTTTCTGCAAATGCCAAAGTCCAAATTTATAATTAAAAGTACATAGTATATAGCCGGGAACAGATAGTTGTTATTATAAACGAAAAAGCCAGCTTTACATTGTAAAGTGGCTTTCAATACATTAAAAATATGTGAGGGCGGCTATTGAACCAAATAATAAATATTCGTTACCCATTTGGTGCTGTCAGGTGTCTGATAAGCACCTGCTATGTATTCTTCAACCACCAGTGTGGGGTGCTGTCCCTTGTCGGACACGTACTTCATCAGCGCATTATGGTACTTCATGGCGCTTGAATAGCCGCCTTTTTGAACCGCCATATAGGCCTTTGTGGCACCAATACCCGCGAATGAGCCTCCTTTTACAGGCTTGCTGGTGTCTGCAACCGGGAACCCGGCAAACAGGTCGGTGGACTTATTAACTGTGTCCCATGTGTAGTACAGGCCTACTGCCGGACCGATGATCCTTGGCCCTGCTTCTTTACCGAGCATGCCATATGTGTCGCCAAAATATTTTTGCAGATCGCTCCACTTTACAACTGTTCGCACACCCATGTAAGAATGTGCAGGAAAGTCAACCTCTTTTATGTCCACATCAG
>CAYNGS010000358.1:0-4087 GCA_964396625.1 uncultured Flavipsychrobacter sp. | reverse complement strand
ACCTTTTCGTTAAACGAGATTTATTTAACACAGATGCCCACCAAAAATAGTTATCATCATACTATCAATTTATTCTTTACAATAATCATTATTGTTATGTCAGCAAACACGTTGAAATCTCAATCGCTGCATACAGTCCCCAGTGTAGATGTCAAAAAGTATTCTGGGAAATGGTATGAAATTGCATCCTATCCGCAACGTTTTCAAAAGGGGTGTCATTGCACAACGGCTGAATATACTTTAAGCCAGGATGGTTATCTGATAGTGGAGAATAGATGTAACAAAGACAGTGTGAACGGCAAGCAATCTTACATCAAGGGCAAGGCGTTTGTCGAAAAGAACTCAGGTAATGCGAAGCTGAGAGTTCAGTTTTTCTGGCCTTTTCGGGCAAAGTATTGGATCATTGATTTAGCTGGGGACTATAGTTATGCAGTAGTAAGCCATCCAAATAAGAAGTATTTATGGATACTATCCAGAACACCTAAAATGAATGTTGCAATATACCAGCAGATTCTTTCAAGGCTGAAAGAAAAAGGATTTGATTTGAATAAGCTGCAGGTTACCGAGCAGATCTAAGAATTAGATGAAGGCATGGCGTTTTCATTGCTTCCATAGTATCTCAAGCTTGCCACTTGCCTTCAGGTAGTCAAGATAATACAACCAATACTGCTTTTTGTTACTTTGGTAGTCGGCATCAAGCTTCTGAAGGTCTGCTTCCTCTAAATTGAGATTGGACGACGATTCCTCCCCTTCCGATACACGTGCCTGAAAAATACCGATCGATTCGCTGCTTAACGCCATATTTTCTTCCTGCACTTTCAATGCATATAGTACCTGTTCCATTCTGATCTTTGCAATAAGTCCATCCTTGAAGTACTGAGCAGCCTTGTCATCTTTCTGCTGGTAATATTGGCTGGATTGCAACTGTAGTTGTTGCAATTTCTTGTGTTTATCCTCTCCGAATAGCAGTGGATATTTCAAATCGATTCCAACGTAACTTAGGCCAAACCACGAATTTGCGGCAAACGGATCGAAATTGTTTGCATACTGATTAGCACCGATAAAGCCTTTAACGCCTAAAGTGGGCAGATACTTAGCCTTTTCTGTTTTTTTTTGTACATCTGTAAGATCTCCTTTAAGTTGTAATTGTTGTATTTCAGGAATATTGGAAACATTGGGTTGCACATTCTCATTCGTTAATCTCTCATTTTTTAAGAAGGCAGTATCAATAATAATGTCCGGGTGTTCGATATCGTTTCTCCCTATTAAGAATAATAGGTAGACCTTATCTTCTATCAATTGTGAGACTGCGCTTCTATATTGCTGTATAGCATTATTATGATTGATCTTAGCCTTATTAAGTTCTGACTTCAGTAGTCTTTTTTGCTCAAATTTATTCTCCAACAATTGGTAACTGATCCATGTTCTGCTGCTGTCTGCAATGGCTGATCTGATCTTAGCTTCCTGCAAATTGATGTCCATATATACCTGCGCTACTGTATAAGCGAGGTCATATTCAGTTTGGGCTTGTGAGGCCGCTGTTATACGTTCCTGCAATTTGGCTTCGTTGATCTGCCTGTTTACAGACACGTCAAATAAGGGCTGGTATAGCGTCAGACCAGCTGTTTGCGACCATTTTGTACCGAATTGAATACTTTTAGTCGCGTCAGCGGGGTAAGATGGATTAAATATCCCAATTGGAAGGATAGAAGTTTGCAAAATGGGATTGTAGAGATACGTGTATTCTACATTTACCTGTGGCCAATATTTCCGGTACAAAGCGTCCGTTTGTAGCTTACGGATCACTTGGTCTGATTTTCCAGCTTGTATATTCTTCCTGTTTGCCATAGCATTGTTTATCGCTTCCGATAACGTTAATCTCTCCTGCGCCTGCACGGAATACTGTATCGCGAAAAGTAAGACAATTGCTATGGACCAACGACGAGCCGCATGACACATATTAATCCAATGATGTTCATTATTCATAAAAAGCCTTTTAAAAGATCATCTGAAAACAGCAGCAGGTTCCACGCTCCTTATTCTACTCAACGCAAACGACGCTCCACTGAGGGAGATCAGTCCTATTGTCGCAAACATCCCCAATAATACCAAAGGAGAAAACGAAAAGATCAGTCCCGAGTTGGCCACCCCTCTTCTGAACCCCTCGAGCAATAATAGCCCTATCAAAAAACCCACAATAGAAAATAAAGCAGCCTGTGTGAGGATCAAACGGCTTATGTAGCCATTACCAGCTCCTATGGCCTTTAAAGTTCCGTAATCCTTTAGCCTGTCCAATGCCGATGAATACATGGTTAACCCGATGATAAAAAAGCCGGCTATGAGCGCAAAAATGATGAGCGTGCCGGTGCTTAATGCTATACCGCTGCTGGATAGTATTTTTTTCACAGATGATTTGGCTAGTTTTTCGGCGGGCCAAGCCCTTACCCCCGTTATATGCCTGTTAATATCAGCTACAACATCGTCAACATTTACGCCTGGTTGCACATTCACCAGTACTGCGCTTATTGTATTAACCGACTGGTTGGCGTAAAATCTGGCTCTCTCAATAGTTGTGACGCAGAAGCTGCTGCCAAATCCACGAAATCCCTTTGTCTGTAATGCGAAAAAGGCACGCTTACCGTTTATCTCAAAGGGTGTACCAATTTCTATTGTGCCTCCCAGATTTTTCTGTTCAAAATACTCACCACTCACTGCACCGTCTAATTGCAGATCTGTTGTTTTACCAGCGGTTATCTTTTCAGTTGGTAGTACCGCAGTCACCTTATTTCCATCAACTCCAATTAAAGTGATAGCCCCGCTGGTCCCGTTTTCATAGTTGCACGAGGCGCCAGAAATGAGCAGCGGAAAAGCTTCTTTCACACCATTTATGCCTTGTACGGCCCGCAGATTTCTAACATCAAGCCTGCCTAATTGATTGACATCATTAGTTTTGCTGTCCACTACCCATATATCTGCTTTTACATCGGTAGCTAAAGCCCCCATAAGGCCAGAGAGGAAGAAAAAGACACCTAATTGCTGACCTATCAGAAATGTGCTGATAAGTATACCTACAATTACCCCGATACTTTTGGCCTTGTCAAACCTGATGAATTTCCATGCAATCTTTAACATCGTTTCATTTTTTAAGATTACCTGAAATATCAATCACACATTCTACCCGGGCATTCAGCAGCAACCTATCAGGCCGGTCAAGCATTATTTTAATTGTCCTTACTCTCCGATCTTCTTTTTCTCCAGATTGATCAGTAAACAATGACTTCTTCTGAAGAAACGAGAGCGCCTCATATACTGTACCTGTCGACAGCGTGTCCTGCGAGCCTACATTACGTATCCATGCTTTTTGACCTGCCAACACTTTATCTGCATACATTTCATCGATCTCACACACAGCAATTGTTTTACCCAGTGGACTAATCTGTGCAAATGACTGCCGGGTATCTATAGAACTGCCTATCAATGTGCTAAGCTCCAACAATTTCCCACTTACCGGAGATTTGATGATCTTCTGATCCCGTTCTATTTCCGCAACATGCAGTGCCGCATTCGTCTCCGCTAATTTACTTTTTGAAACTATAACGCCAGCCTGCAACCTTTTAAGATTCGATTGATAGGACTTGATGGCTGTATTGGCGTCGTCTACTACCTGCTGTGTCTCTGCTCCCTTAGCCAATAGTCGTTGTAGCCGTTGTACTTCAGCCACTGCGTTATTATACTTTGCGTCATATTCCAATACGCTTGCTTCGTCTACTTTTATCTGAGCGGCCTGGGTATTTACCTCGGTTACCAGTTGTCTTACTTTTCCATCTTCCAGTTGGTGGTCTAACTCCAATATTGGAGAACCCACGCTTACTGAGTCATTTTCCTTTTTTAAGATTTTTTGAACAATTCCGTTTACGGGAGATGATAACTGTACGATATCACTTTCCGGCTCTATTTTGCCAATGCCTACTACCTGGTTAACTGTGCCTGCAACATTAATTTTGTCTGCGGCAGCCTTGTCTCTTGACTGATTATTGCCACATGAACTGATAATTGACAATATTGATAACAGGCATACTATTCGTTT
>CAYNGS010000357.1:0-4091 GCA_964396625.1 uncultured Flavipsychrobacter sp. | reverse complement strand
AGCCTGCTGATGGCCCCAAAGCTACAAGATCAGTTACTACAGATATAACTACACTTCTGGCCCCCAAGCTGCCATGGGTAATAGGCGGAAGCGCTGACCTGGGTGAGTCGACAGCAACAATGATGAAAGTCTCCGGCTATTTTGGGAAAGGGAAATATGAAAACAGGAACATGGCCTGGGGTATAAGGGAGCATGCCATGTGTGCGGCAAGCTCCGGCATGACGCTGCATGGCGGGGTGCGGCCGTTTGCGTCTACTTACTTTGTATTCACTGACTACGCAAAACCTGCCATCAGGTTAGCGTGCCTTATGAAGCTGCCGGTAATTTATGTAATGACCCATGACTCTATAGGCCTGGGAGAGGACGGGGCAACCCACCAACCCATAGAGCAGCTTATTACCTTCCGTGCAATGCCGCATATAGTTGTCATCCGCCCGGCAGATGCTAATGAAGCGGTTTATGCATGGACGATGGCATTAAAAAGAAAAGAGGGACCTACTATGTTAGTACTCTCCCGGCAGAAGCTGCCCATTTTCGACCGTTATAAAGTGGCCGGCGCTGATGGTGTTATGAAAGGAGCCTATATATTATCTGCCGAGCAGGGAAATGAACCAGCCGCCATATTAATAAGTACAGGATCGGAAGTGCAATTAATACTTGAAGCGCAAAAACAATTACAAACAAGCGGTATAGATGCGCGCGTAGTGAGTATGCCAAGCTGGGAACTATTCCGGGAGCAATCACAGGCCTATCGGGATGAGGTGCTGCCTCCGGCAATTAAGTTGAGACTGGCAGTGGAAGCTGCTGCGCCTGAAGGCTGGCAAGAATGGGTGGGAGAAAAGGGTGAGATAATGGGTATGACACAATTTGGTGCCAGCGCTCCCGACAAAGACCTGTTTAAGCATTTCGGTTTCACAGTAGAAAAAATAGCAGATAAAGTAAACAAAATGATAAATGGAAAATCATGAAAGTAATTATAGGCTCCGATCATGCCGGATTCAACTATAAGGGTATTCTTATAAAAGAATTGCAGGATAAGGGATATGATGTGCTTGACATGGGCACATATAATGATGAGGCTGATGATTATCACGACCGCGCGGCTGAGGTGGCTGTAGCTCTGTTAAATAAGCGAGGAGACAGAGGCATCCTGATATGCGGCAGTGCAGTGGGTGTGAGTATAGCTGCTAATAAATTTAAAGGAATAAGAGCCGGCGTTTGTCACGACACTTATTCCGCACATCAGTCAGTAGAACATGACGATGTTAATATTCTATGCCTGGGTGAGCGGGTGATAGGTATAGAGTTGGCCAAAGAAATAGCATTAACATTTCTAAATGCTACGTTCACAAATGCCCCACGCCACAAGAGAAGATTAGAAAAAATATTAGCAATAGAAAATAAAAACATGAAGGAGAATATATTATGAACACTTTAGTTGATTTGCTGAATTACGGACAGAGCTATTGGCTGGATAACCTGGCAAGAAAAAAAATAATCAGCGGTGAATTAAAAAAAAGGGTATCAGAGCAAGGGTTGAGGGGAATTACCTCAAACCCGAGTATCTTCCACAAATCTATCACAGGCAGCACTGATTATGATGACCAGATAAAAGAACTGGTTGCAAAGGGATTAACACCGGAGCAGATATATGATGCACTCACTATTAAAGATGTGCAAGATGCCTGCGATATACTAAAGCCTGTATATGATAGCTCAGCCGGAACTGATGGTTTTGTAAGCCTGGAGGTATCTCCGTACTTCGCACGTAACACTAATGGATCTGTAAATGAAGCGCGAAGATTATATAAACTGGTAAACCGGGTTAACTGCTTAATCAAGATACCTGGCACTAAAGAAGGTATACCGGCAATAGAGCAATTGCTTTATGAAGGCATCAATATAAACGTTACCCTTTTATTTTCTGTAGGGCGATATGTTGAAGTGGCTAATGCATACATACGCGCCATTAATCACAGAGTTACAGATGGAAAGCCAGTTGAGCATATCATATCTGTCGCCAGCTTCTTTTTAAGCCGGATAGATGTGGCAGTTGACCAGTTGCTAAGCCAGCATATCATTACGGGAGAAGATGGCAAAGGCTTAATGCCGCAGCTGCTATTTGGAAAGGCCGGTATTGCCAGCGCACAGATAGCCTACCAGCGATTTAAAGAACTATTTGATAGTAAGGAATGGAAAAGTCCGGAAAGTAAGGGCGCAAATAAACAGCGGCCATTATGGGCAAGTACCAGCAATAAAGACCCGTTTAACAGCGATGTTCGTTATGTTGAAACCCTTATTGGTAATGATACTGTAAACACGCTGCCAGACGAAACTATTGAAGCATTGGCAGATCATGGTAAATTAGAAAAAGATGCTATTGAAAAGAACGTTGACGGAGCAAAAAAAGTATTTGCTGATCTTAACGAAATCGGCGTTGACATAGATGCTGTAACATGGGAGTTAGAGCATGATGGAATTAAGAAATTCATAGAACCCTACGACAAACTTATGGCCGCTCTTGCTGAAAAGAGGGCAAAGATGCTGGAAGGCACTATAGCGTTACAAGTTATTAACTATGGTTCCCTAAAAAAAGAAATGGAAACAGTTTATACCTCGGCAGATGAAAAGCAAGTAGGTGCCCGCCTGTATGATAAAGACTCCTACTTATGGAAAACGGATGCGGAGCAGGCAAAAATGATCAGTGAAAATATGGGCTGGATCACATTGCCCGATGATTTCACCGCGATTACTGAAAAGCTCACCTCATTTTCTCTACAGGTAAAAGAAGAGGGTTATAAGTACGCCGTATTGCTGGGCATGGGCGGAAGCAGTCTATGCTCTGAAGTAGCGAGGGAAACTTTTGGTACAAAAAACGGTTTCCTGGAATTACTCGTTTTAGACAATACAGATCCGGCTGCCATCCTGGATATAGAAAAACGAATTGACCTGGACAAGACAATATTCATTGTAGCTACCAAATCAGGTGGCACCATGGAGACGCTTAGTTTCTTCAGGTATTTTTACGAGCTGTTGCAAAAGAAAGGCACACCCAATGCGGGCAACAACTTTGTGGCAATAACAGATGCCGGAAGCCCCTTGGTAAAGATAGCAGGTAATCATAAATTCCGCGAGGTATTCCTTAATCCTGCCGGCATTGGTGGCCGCTATTCGGTGCTATCTGATTTCGGACTATTGCCGATGGCGCTGATGGGTATTGACATTAAATCAATGATGACCAGTGCAAGGCAAATGAAAGCATCCTGCGATGCAAATATTCCATCTGCAAATAATCCCGGCTTAAGCCTTGGTCTTACCTTAGGCATTTGTCAGCGGCATGGGCGCGACAAAGTTACTTTCGTATTGTCTTCATCTATCAACTCATTTGGGTATTGGGTAGAACAATTGCTGGCAGAAAGTACCGGTAAAGAAGGTAAGGGACTGATTCCCATTAACGGAGAGATTGTAGGTGATCCCACTTATTATGGAAATGATCGTGTGTTTGTTCATATGTATCTGCCAGAAGACGATAACGTTGCTGACGAAGAGAAGCTAAAAGCGCTCGAGGCGGCTGGGCATCCTGTAATAAGGATTAATGTGCCGGACAAGATAGCTTTAGGTGGTGAATATTACCGCTGGGAAATAGGTGTTGCCGTAGCCGGAATGGTATTGGGCATTAACCCCTTCGATCAGCCGAATGTGGAAGAGAGCAAAAAGAATACAAACAATATACTCGCAGATTGGAAAAAGGACAAAAGCTTTAAAAAAGCTGAACCAATGTTCAATAGCGAAGATCTTTCCATATACGGCAGCAAGGCAATAAATGAGCCTGGACACAAAGAACAGGAGCAGCCTGATGAATTTATAGGTGCTTTTACCGCTTTGGCACAACCGGGAGATTATCTGGCCTTCCTTCCTTATTTTATGCTGACGGATGAACGCGCAAAAATTATGCAGGGTTGGAGAATGCAAGTAAGAGATAAATTGAAAATAGCAACAACACTTCTTAATGGTCCTCGTTATCTGCATTCCACGGGGCAGTTGCATAAGGGCGGGCCTGATTCGGGCCTGTATTTTTTACTGGTACATAA
>CAYNGS010000356.1:0-4100 GCA_964396625.1 uncultured Flavipsychrobacter sp. | reverse complement strand
GGAACTTCCAAAATCGGGCTCGCCACATGTATACGGAACGACTGCATCCTGATCACCTTGGGCATTTACTGAAGGCTTATCGCCCGGGCCCGCAAAATAGGTTTCATTCAGCCCTCCCGCAAGGTCAATAACGGCTTTTGAGCGCGTCGTGTAACCGGGATTTCCGCTGTTGCCCTCAAAGCCACCATTGGCTGCCATGGCCGTGGCTATATAAGAAGGGCACTCACCAATACTGTCGAGATAGCCCACGTGCATATACAATACCGCGCCTGCAGAATTACCGCCGATAAAAATATTGTTGGTATCGATCTTGTATGTGTTGGTTGTAGCTGCATCCTTTACAAAATACCGGATGGCCGCCTTGCCGTCGCTCACCGCCTGGATCACTTCATTTATTGGTAGTGTGGAATCGGACGATACCATACTACCAATATCCGTGAGGCGATAATCAATGGACACCGTTACATACCCACGCCTTGCAAAGCGCACACACAATGAGTCTACAGTTCCATCATCGGCCCGGGTGCCACCGATAAAGCTGCCCCCATGAGCAAGAATAATTATCGGCCTTTTAGACAGAGTATCGCCGGCCGGCTGGTATATATCCATCATCAGGTTGTATGGAGTGGAGTAAGTAACCGTGCTCATCGTTATACCCGAAAAAATTTCGTTCATATAACGACCGCCCGGGCACTGGGCGTACACTGCCGCATGCAAAATACTGCTGCATAGCAGGCTAAGGCATAGTTTTCTCATTGTATAAGTTTTTGAGTGTGAATACCTATACAATATAAGACTTTCTTTGCACTTGTATTATGTTACTGTTATTTTTTTTAACCCGATCAGGAATTGATCACATGCGTGTACTTAGGATTTTTGTTTCTAAGGTCGAGGCCACCCTCCAGTATTGATTTGATATTGGCGAGATAAAACGTCCAACCCGTAGAACACCCTACGTGATAATCATGCTTACTTTGCTCATCGGTAGGTATCTTGTCCTGCGTCAGTATCATTTGTGTGGCCTGGTCTGCCTGCGTCAGATCGACAGTTACTGTTCCTGCATCTCCAAAAACGAATTGAAACCTGTCGTTCCCGTTGGCTTCAGTGACTACGCCATGCTCCACAGTGGTATCGGGATGTCCGTGCCACATCCATTCATAGGTGTCGCCCTTTTGCACGGGGCTGTCGCTCTCCCTTACAGTACCATCGGGTCTGATGAACTCAGCCTTTCTCAAAAACCATGTTTCGAGATTAGCTCTTCTAGTCCACGCATCGTATACCGTCTGTAGCGGTGCATTGATGTATATTTTGTGGCCGAACCTGCTCCAGTCCATCTGTGCCATAACTGAAATTATCGTTTGATGATCTTTTGTGTTGACAAAGTATTGCCGTCTTTATCTGCCACGCTGATAAGATAAACCCCCGGTGCTAAACCCGAAATGGTAAATGTTTCCGTTTTCTCCATCCATGGTAGGGTCTCGGTTCGAACCAATTGTCCGGCTGCACTCACAAATTTTACGGTTGTAAAAGTTCCTGGCGCGGCCTCCGGCCGGCAAATTGACACCTGATCCATTGCAGGATTCGGAAATATCGTAATACTTTCCGATGGCGGGGACACACGGGGAACGTCTGCTGACGATAAGTAAGTTTCGTAGTAATAGAAAATATTCCCGTTGGGAATGGAGGTATAGTATCCGGTACCTGCCGCAGGGTCTGTAACAACCAGGCGGTATGATGTACCCATAACCGGGTTGTTATAAGAATCATAAGTAAAAGCAGATTTGGCATCCTTAACAAGATATGAGGGTGCAGTACCATAACTCGCATATTCTCTGACATGGACACTATCCGGTAAGCCGGAAGGTGCCACGTGCTTTGTAAAAGTGATATTATCAAAATAGCCCGGCCCACTGGATTCATAAGCTAAAAAAGTATAGAAGCTGACACCGGGAGTATAACCAAAAGAATCCTTGCTTTCCGGCATCCAAACACCGGCACCACCAATGCTTACGCTGTCTTTGCGAATACTGTGATCGGCATTATAGGTCATTACGTAACGCGTTTGTTCCTGCCAGGTGCCCGCGCTATCAAAAAAATAATTTGAATAGACAAGATCACCTGCCGGGCCGTAATTGTAGTACTGCTTGGAATCCGGGTACCAGCCCGTGATATCATACATGCTGGTACTATCTTCTATAAACTGGTTGGCAGAGTTGTAAAAAAAGATGGTATAAGAATTTGTGTCCCACGAACTGCCCGACCAAATGAGGCTGAGCGAACTGGTAATTTCATTGAGTGAATTATAAGTATTTAGAGACCTATCGCGGGCGCCGGAAATTGTCGGAAAACTGTTTTGCGTCCTACCTGTTACATTATCGTTCGCGTCATAGGTGGTATTATTAATCGAATACAATGTATAAGGCAAGTGCCCTGTGGAATCCGGGAAAATAAAAGGGCTCCAATAGTAGGCGCTATCACTTAAGATATCCCCTTCAAAATAACGCCCCTTTGGCGCGTTTGCGTAGTTAAACCCGTAAAAAAATTCACTGATCAAAGGACTCGGGTTATATATGGCGGGGAATGAATAATAATAGCCCATTGCTGCACGGTCAAAACTTGAACCGCGCTGCCCGCTATACACATAGTAACCCGAATCGACCTTTCCGAGATAATATACCGGCGAGTCGGCTGGATCAAAATCGTACAGGCTGTATGCTTTCAAGCGCTCAGTCAACACAGCAGTCGTCTTCCCGGCGTTTTTTTGGGCTGCTGCCGTTTGCTTTTTTACGATTGAGGCAATAAATTCCCTGCCGCGGGATCCTTGGCCATTACCGGAAATGGTATTTAGCGCTGATAAATTATTTTGTGCTTTGAGCTCTCCATATAGCAGCACAAAGAAGAGAACCAGGATGTCTGCTTTTTTCATAAGGCGGTATTAAAGCATAAAGAATAAAGTTAAGGGAGCAACAATCATGCCATATATAAAATTATATAAAAATTTGAAAGTAAGGATGATGCCGGCAGATTTTTGCTAAAATAACCCCACCTTAAACCCAAGCAACCAGTTTCTCCCCGGCATTGGCCGGAAGGCCACCACCTGGTATTGCTCGTTCCATATGTTGTTGCTCTGGCCTGTGAATTGCAGCACATGACTTTTAATAAGGGTGTTGTACATCAATTGTACATTCCCCGTCTGGTAGGGTAAAATATATTCAGACTCATCTACAGTAGTGAAGCGGTAGCCTGTATAGGTGTGGTTGTAGTTGAACGACAACTTTCTAAAGGTAAATCCAACATTTGCCTGGCCGTTATATCTGGGCGCATACGGTATCTGCCTGCCGATACTGCCATCGTTCTGCACATAGCTGCTTACCGTTGTAGCGAGCACATATGCAGTGTTGATGCCAAGATGGAAGGTCCATTTGCCCAGCGTATAGGTCGCGTAGTTTTCCGTCTCCACCCCGCGACTACGCACTTCAGCGATATTATGCGGCGTCCATATAGCGCCACCAACCCAATAGATCCAATCGTGTATATCGCGCGTAAAAACAGAAAGGTCGTGATAAATACTGAAGCGCCCTGTTTTACCCCTGGCAGTGTAACCTGCGTCCTCGCTCCATCCCTGCTCTGGCCGGAGGCCGGTATTGCCACCGGGGAAGTAGTATAGTTCATTCAGTGTTGGCACACGATAAGTCTTCTGGACGTTTACCCGCACAGACAGCCACCTGTTAAGAGCAAATGAAGCATCGCCCCCCGGCAGGAAAACGCTTTTGGCATCAATTACCTCTTCACGTGCGTTCACGGCCATATCCAGCCGCTGATCGAATATCCTGACATCGTACGCGCCTGCCAATGCTACCTTGTTTTGTCGTTCTGTGTCCGTTGCAGGGTTCTGCAACCATGATATTTGCAGTGGCATGAATAGCAGCACTTGCCCGTATTCGTGAAACCGTTTTTTCCAACCTATCTCCTGGTAGTACTGGTATACAATATTGTCTGTTTTTATCCTTATTGCTGTGTCGGTATATGCTATCTCGTCGCGGATAACTGATGATTTGGCGTACCACGCATTCTTAGCAGTCTTCCTGTCCCACGCTGCC
>CAYNGS010000355.1:0-4115 GCA_964396625.1 uncultured Flavipsychrobacter sp. | reverse complement strand
GAGCTTTAGCTGGGAAACTTTTTTGAAGCCATGCTTTGCCGCAGTTGCCTCGTCGCTCTTCTGATCCTTTATATACCATTCTGCATTGCGAAACTGGCCCCAGAATTTTCCATACTGACCTGTGAAGTCTTCGTGATGCAGGTGCAGCCAGTCATATTTTGCGAGGTCGCCGGCCAGCATTTCGTCATCGTACAGCTTGTCAAAGGGAATTTCGGCATAGGTAAGCACGAGCGTCACAGCGTCGTCCCATGGCTCTTTATTTTTCGGCGTGTAGACGGCAATTCTCGGTGCTTTTTCGAGTTTTATGATATCACCGTTAAAATCAGGGTTTGCTATCTCGTTGAGTATGCCGCCATACTGGGCGTCGCTGATAACTTCATAGGTTACACCCCTCAGTTTACAGAGCCTTTCCATACTTTCCACATCATCCATGCCGAAGCTACCGCCCTTGTAATTGAGCAGCCAGTCGACCGGGACATTAGCCTTCAAAGCCGCATATGCCACGCCGTAAGCCTTAAGATGATTGGCCTGCCCGTCGGCATCCATGGGGATAAATATTTTGGCTGCAAATAACTGGCCAGACAACAGCAACAGGGCAATCCCTGCTACCAGGGTTCTGATCTTCATCATAATAACATCACTAACGATGTAAATTAACGATAATTCGCGAGGGCCATTCCCAGTGACTAAAGATTTAAAGAAATCTTGTCATATTACAGATTAAGCATCTGCAAAATTAAAAATGCTCGTGCTGCTCAAATGTTATGGGCGGGGCGGCAGCGGAGGCCGTGGCGGCAACGGTGGTGCAGGTAAACGACCAGGCCGCGGAGGCCGCGGTGGTAATGGCAACCGCCCGGGTCGTGGAGGTGGGGGAGGAAGCGGTATTACCACAGAGCCGCCGCCACGATAACCGCGACCATGTGAATAGTGCCGGTGATGGTAGTAGTGCCGATGCGATGCAGATGCAATAGTAGTGATGGAAAATGTTGCCAGCAGGGTCAAAAATAATATCTTCTTCATGGCTTATCGTTGATTTACATTAGTGTATACAAATACCTTACCACTATGCCGGTTTTCACACTTCTTGTCGCCTGACAGATGCTTGAAAAGTTACCAAATCGGCTTCAATTCAAAGATAATCTATTTGTCAATGTAAATCATTCGCTCAAAACCAGCTGCGGGTTTGGCCTTATTCGTTGCTTCTTTGTCGCCGGGTAGCTGCTATCAGAATAAGGGGCATTATGAACCCGGGTACAAACAAATAGTCGAGAAAGCGCAGGTTGATGGCTGAAGCAAGTATGCAGAACACCATATAGCCAAAATAAAATGTACCCCATGTTATCAATAGTCCGTTTAAATACGGTGGTGTCGTTCTCCCTGCGTTTACTGCGCGAATGGCGCAAAAAATCAGTACCGCGATGTTAAACAGGTTTAGTAGTAATGAGAGGAGTGGATAAACCTGGATTATTTTTCCCTGCAAAAGTGGGAACTCACAATCGAGATGGTCGGTGTCAATGCCGAACCATCGTTTCGTTTCCGGAGCGAGCGTGATGCTTCTGTAGTCATAGTTAGCGAGGATCTCCGTTGGCGGGTAAAAGTAATTGACCGTGTTCGGGATCAAATAATATTGCATAAAGCTGGCAGGGTGGTGGCTGATAATATACCAGCCGTAGCGGCCAAGGGGAACAGATGCAGTGAACCAGGCAACAAGGTAGTCGGAGTGATCGCGGTGAGCACAGATATTCAGGTACTTTTTCAATGGAGAATTCCGATCCCACAGATAGCTGTAGCCTACACCACCGGAGATGCTTACCGAATCTATATATGCCTTTACGCAGTGATCGATCACCTGCGTTTCATGCGTTGGGAGGTCATTGCTGCTCACTTCTATATGCCTGTAGCAATACAGGGCATTGTTGGCCAGTTGCCAGCCCGCGAAACCAGAAAATACATCGGTTCCTGTTTCTTTTTCGTTGGTGCTTTTTTGCAGTTGTACGGCAGTGAAGATAAGAAGGGCTGTAGCGAGGACGCCTGCAAGCTTGTAATAAATTTTTGCCCGGCAGACGACAAATGCAATTGATACAATAAGTGGAAAAAACATTGCAGTGTAACGAAGCCGGAGGCAGCAGTAAAGTATCAAAAACTGAAGGAGCAAATTCCACCAGCGGGGCCGGCTGATGATCCAGAGGCAAGCACTGAACCAAATGATCGTGAGTGAACAAAACAGGCTATCGCTTGAGACCAGGTTTGACTGGAATATCAATATAGGATTACAAATAACCAGCAACAGCGCGGGCAGTTTGAATTTTGCCGGCAGACCAAACAGGTAGTCTGCGCTAAAGAAAAAAAAGAGGGTACTCAAAATAAACAAAGCATACTGGATGGAGGTAAGGAATAGTGCGGATGGCGATATACTATGTATAAACTGCAAAAACACAGAGTAGCCGAGTGGGCGATAGGCTACCGGGAAATTGTTGGCAGCCCAAAGAATATAATCAGACGAATCGGCAAAAAGGTCTGGCAGGGGGAAGGCGTATTTGAACGGCACATAAATGACAACTGCAACCGCCAGTGCGATGAAGATCAATTTTTTTTGCGCACGCAGGTAGCCGAAAAAAGTGTCTTTATGTGGGGTGGTCATTACTAAAATATCTGGCGGTTGTGATATGCATTAAGACATGCATGTATTGCGTTTCTACCGCAAAATCAATATTACAAAAGAAATTTCCCGGCGGGAAAATTAATTGTCGACGGCTGCTACAGAAATCAATATTTGATTTACTTTTATAATATACTACTTATCAGGCCTTATGGTATTCAGCAGCATCACCTTCCTGTATTACTTTTTGCCATTTTTTTTGCTGATATACTTCTTGGTTGGCAAAGGGATGAAAAATGCCGTAATACTGCTCGGGAGTATAATTTTTTATTCGTGGGGCGCGCCCCGGTTCATTTTTGTCATCCTGGGTACGACCGCGTTAGACTTTTACCTGGTAAAGGGTATAGCGGCGTCGCAGTTCCGGGGCCATCGGCTTATACTGCTCATGCTTTCGCTCTGCGTTAATCTGGGGTTATTGTTTTTTTTCAAGTACAGTAATTTTTTTGTAGAAAATGTCAACAGCATGCTACGTCTTGTCGGTGTTCGCGAGATAGGCTGGGTAGAACTCGCACTTCCAATTGGTATTTCGTTCTACACCTTTGAGACCATTACATACGTAGTGGACGTGTACAAAGGTGTACATAAACCGCTGCGAAATTTCTGGGATTATCAACTGTATATCATATTGTTCCCTAAACTCATTGCAGGGCCCATAATACGTTATCACGATTTTGCTGCACAGATATACGATCACACTTTGTACGAGACGTCGGAGAACAGACTTCGCGGATTTTACAGATTCTGTATAGGATTAGGGAAAAAAGTGCTGATCGCGAATGTGATGGGCGCTACTGCTGATCAATTATTTAATATGCCGCATGATGCTTTGAGCACCTCGATGGCTTGGTATGGCGCGCTGAGTTATACCTTCCAGATATATTTCGATTTCTCCGGGTACTCCGACATGGCCATAGGGCTTGGTCTTATGATGGGATTTCGTTTTCCTGAAAACTTCAATAATCCTTACACTTCAGTTTCTATCACAGATTTTTGGCGCAGGTGGCACATAACGCTGGGCAATTGGATGCGCAATTACCTTTATATACCTCTTGGCGGCAACAGGGTGAACAGTAGGTGGCGCCTTTACTTTAACCTGTGGCTTGTTTTTCTCCTGTCTGGGCTGTGGCACGGCGCTGCATGGGGTTTCGTTATATGGGGAGCGTATCACGGATCTTTCCTGGTGCTTGAGCGCCTGTTTTTGGGCAAGTGGCTGTCCGGCTTGGGCAGGTTTAGTGTGCTTTATACATTTCCGGTAGTACTTGTGGGGTGGGTGTTTTTTAAGACAGAGAACTTTGGCCACGCTGCGGCATACCTGCACACTATGTTCTCATCGGTTGCAGGAAATGTTCGCTGGCATCCTGACAGGGAGTATTTTGTTATCCTTGTTATAGCATTCTTTTTTTCTTTTTTCACGCTTAGCGGGGCAGGAGAGAAAATTCAAAACATCGTTTACTAT
>CAYNGS010000354.1:0-4136 GCA_964396625.1 uncultured Flavipsychrobacter sp. | reverse complement strand
CATCGGCGGTGGTGCAAATGATGCCTTTGTTGCTAAGTTCAATAGTGCCGGTGGCATTCAATGGGCAACTTACTATGGCGGCAGTGGCGATGATTTCGGTTACGGATTGGCTACCGACAGCACCGGTGATGTCTATATTACGGGCCAAACAAACAGCCCAGCCGGCATCGCAACCGCGGCTACGCCGCAGGCGGCCTTCGGTGGAGGGTTTAACGATGCCTTTATTGCAAAATTCAGCGGCGGAGGTAATCTTCAACTTGGCAGCTACTTTGGTGGCGGCGACTTTGAGACTGGGTGGGGGATCGCAACCCAGGGACTCAGGAATGTGTACGTTTCAGGCTACACTGGCAGCACCTCGGGCATAGCAACTCCCGGCGCCTACCAGGTGTCATTGGGCAGTTCTCCTGACGCGTTTCTTGCGAAATTCAACACCTGTCTTATGCCTGTTTCCGGATCGATAACAGGTTTAGACTCGGTTTGTATTGATTCCTCTATTACCCTTTCAGACGTGGTTTCAGGTGGCACATGGATCAGCAGCAATCCAGGTAAAGCAGTCATAACCTCAGGGGTTCTAACAGGGGTTGCAACAGGTGTCGATACAATCATGTATGTTGTGGTTAACATGTGCGGATCAGCTGTTACCAGTAAGCCCGTTTACGTGACAGGTAATTGTACTTCCGGGGTTAACGATCTGCCAGCCCCGGTGCATGATATAATGCTTTATCCAAACCCCGCGGAAAATGAGCTGGTGGTCTCATCGGGTGGAAGGATAACAAGTATAGCTGTGCTAAATCTTTTTGGACAGGTCGTTTTCAAAGGCGCATACAATGCTTCGAAAGTCGAACTCAATATTTCAGATTTTCCACCGGCTGTTTATTTCGTGCGTATCAACAACACAGAGGTAAGGAAATTTGTAAAGGAGTGATCAGTTAAGCAATAACAGGTTCACACTGCGCTGCAGTATATTGAACGCGATCTCTGCCATAAGGTTCTCCTTGTCCAGCGTTGGGTTCACCTCCGATATTTCGAAGCAGCATATTTTATGATGCTGCATGAATGAGGCGACAAGATCTTCCGCCTCGCGCTCTCGTAGCCCGTTGCTTACGGGCGTACCTGTTCCGCGCGAGATGGAACTGTCAAGACTATCCACATCAAATGATACATAGATATCGTCGCAGTTTGAGAGATGGAGGAATGTTTGTCGAACAACCTGTTCAATGCCCTTTCTCCTGATTTCAGCAACGGGTATTATCTTGATATTGCTTTTCTTAAGGATCGCCTCTTCTTCTTTTTCGTAGTCGCGCAGCGCTATATACACCAGGTCGTCGGGTTCTATTTTTGGTTCTATTTTTCCAAGATGCTTTAGTTTCTTCCAGTACTCAAGGGTTTGCGTATCGGGGTTATGCACCTGGTTGGCCACATTGTCTTCGGCAAGCGATATCGCAAGTGGCATCCCATGCATATTGCCAGACGGGGTAGTGTATGGCGAATGGAGGTCCGCATGCGCATCTATCCACACCACTCCGAGCCTTCTCTTCGGACGGGCCATTTTTAGTCCTGCTATTGTTGCGCCCGCTGTACTGTGGTCGCCCGAGAGTACGATCGGGAACAAACCCGACTTAACGGTATCGCACACTGCTTTCGATACGCGCTCATACATGGTATGAATGCCTTGTATTCTTTTTGCATACGGCGAAATAACAGGCTCATACAGCAGCCTGTTTTCGTTATCGATCACGTCAGACGGAAAGTTCACGAAAAGGTTACTCATAAAGTCAAGAGCAGCGATCTTGATGGCGTCTATACCCAGGCTGGCACCTCGCGTGCCGGCTCCTATTTCAGACCTTACTTCTATGATCTTTATGTTGCGCATAAGGCTCAAAGATAATACAATTGCCCTAAAACCTTAATTTCGGCAGGTCGTTATGCGGAATAGCAAGTCGACCGGCAGCCGCTAAAAAGGATATCCTATCGAGCCGAAAAAGATGAGATTGTTGGAGCGCCAGGTGGGGTTACTGAAGTCGATCTGGTCAAAAACCCAGCTTCCGTTTGTATAAACATATGGCTTCTTTACCGGCATCGCTATTTCTACCCTGATGGTCAGGAATGAGGCAATTTCAAACCGTGTGCCTGCGCCTATGTCTGCTGCTATATCCTGTCCCAATGTGTTAAACTGAAATTCTCCGCCGGGGTAAGCATTATCTTTTTGAGCCAGCCATATGTTGCCGGCGTCGGCAAATAGCGCACCTTTCAGTTTTACGGCGCCCGCAAACAACGGCATTATCGGAAACCGGAACTCGCCGTTTAATTCCAGTTTAATGTCTCCGGTTCTGTCTATCTGGTTTATGTTGTTTGTTTTGCTGTCATAATAGCTTCCGGGCCCCAGCGTACGTATGCGCCAGCCGCGCAGGCTGTATGGGCCGCCGGCAAAATATTGCTTGATGTATGGTAGTGCTGTAGACTGCCCATAAGGCACACCTACGCCGCCTGAAAAACGAAATGCAAAGACAGAATAGGGTAGCGTGAAATAATGGCGGGCGTCAAAATCGAATTTTGCATACTGCGCGTATTGTATCTTGTAGAGGTCATTTAGTGCAACCCCAAGTTGGTTAATGCCATTCAGCAGTTCGCCGGCTTCTTCAAAGCTAAGTTTCAGGTATGAATAATTGATCCCTTTCTTCTTAACAATGTCATCAAACGTAAATGAGATATTTTCCCCTTCAATGAAATTTTCCTTGTAGCTGTTTTTTAAGTACTCATTGCTATCCAGAACGCGCTGAAATGAATCTGTTTTCACCGGCAGATGAATGACGTTGATAAAAGCCGGCGAAAGGGTCCATGTTTTCGTTTGTGTTTCATGCCAGTTGTAGGAATAGTTTGCGCTGGTGTTCACAAGTGTAAAATAATTGACACGGTCTATCACGTTGTCGCCAACACCAATTATCGTATGAGGCAGGTTCGTATTATCAAACAGCGATGCTGCAATAGGCGCCAGGAATTTCGGAAAATCTATGCTCGCATTCACCCCATAGTATTCCGTTAGCAGCCCATAGTGCTGAAAGAAATTTTTGCCAACATTGTCATTGTAAGAAAGCTCCACGCCGCCGTTAACACCTATCGACAGGAGGTTGGCGCCCTTCCAGAAATTCTTGTTTCGCACACTCACACCTATCTGGTGCCCCAGCGAATATGTGGAACCATTTGTGAGCTCGTAGTTGTTTGAATAGTCAAATTGTTTTGTACGGTTCAGCAGTATGTTGCAGTTTAGCGTATCTCCGTTTCTGTGATTCTCCCTGAACAATACATTGATGTACTGAAAAATCCCTAACTCATTCAGCTTTGCACGGGTCTTGTCGTAATACTCCTGCGAGTACAGTTCGCCCGGAAACATATAAATGTGTTTGTACAGCACGCGCGAATGAACGTATTCATTATGATACTTAAAGTCAACATTATTTATCGTTTTTCGTATCATGGTAGTATCTCCGAGGTCCGTCGAATTTTTATAGTCCGGAAACACCTGTACTTTTCCGATAGTGTATTTTTTATAGGCATTTGAGTCATCGGCCAGTTGCACAAATACATCAATATCGACCGTGTGTTTCTTTTCCCTTTTTGCAGACGAAATAAAATGAATGGCGCCTTCCACAGGGCTCTCCACGTCCTTGAAAAGCGTTTTGTCCAGCGTGTCCAACCCCTTTATGAAATTCACATTTTCCTGGGTAAAGCGGTAGTATCCCCGGTTGCGCACTGCCGAAGTGATCCGCCCTCTCTCATCTTCCAGCAGGCTGTAGGTGAATTCTTTCCCTTTTTGCAATGCCGATTCGTCCGCCGTTTCGCGTATTATTTTTGCAATGCCGCTGTCATCCACGTTGTAATTTACTTTGTTGATCAGGTAGTTGATTCCGGTGGTTATCGTGTACGTGGTATAAGCCTTCTTGTGGTGGGTGTAAAAGGTGTCTTTTATTTTAGCATAAAAATAGCCCTGGTTGTACATGTAGCTTTTCATATTCTGCACCGTGCGTTGAATCAACGCTGTATCCAATATCACCGGGCGCTCCACTGATTTAGGAAGTGAGGCATCGGGAAGATCGTGCAGTTTTTTGTAACGCTTGTTATACAACATCAGCCTGGCG
>CAYNGS010000353.1:0-4161 GCA_964396625.1 uncultured Flavipsychrobacter sp. | reverse complement strand
CGAAAAGCCTGATAGCTGCACTGAGTAAATTTTACCAATCAAATTTTCTGGCACAGCCCCTTAGCGAATCGATAGCACACAGCGCACCGGAAAGAGCGTGAGGCAGTGTTGTAGCCGCGCGCTATCTGTCGCTCCTTATCAAACTAAAATTCAGAATCGAAAATTATGAAAGACGCAAAACAATATTTCAACAATCACCAGGCAGTGGGCAAATTGTTTTTTACCAGCGATAAGCTCGCATTTTTTGATGAGCAAAACGCAAGGAACCACGCAAAGAACCTGGACGATGATTCGATAACCGCAATGACAAGAGAAGAAGTAGACCGGGAATTGGAAAGTTTAACCAATGACACCTGGGAAGACGAATCAGGAGATGGCCTTTTAGATGAACTTGACGCAGAGTAACAAATACGAGAACCACAAAAATAACATAAATGGGTAGTGTAAACATAACGCTGGCAGACGGCCAGTTGGGAGCCGCGCTTCAGACGGACGACGGAATAACAGGTATAGTACTTACCGGAGTGAGCGAGGGAGCATATACTGCGGGATCGCCGATGCTGGTGAAGAGCATGTCGGATATTGCAACCATGGGCATTACAAGCACTGGTAATCCGTTCGCTGTGAAGCAGCTTCAGGAGTTTTATGACCAGGCAGGAGCTGGAGCGCAAATATATGTGATGCTGGTGCCGGCAACAATGACTGTTGCGCAGATGGCCGACAACACAAATTCGAGCGGAGCAAAAAAGCTTCTTGATTATGCAGGCGGTAAGATAAAAGTTCTTGGTTTGCTCAGCGATGACGTTGCTATTACTGCTGCAGGGGGCACAATAACGATCAGCCATTCATTAAACGAGGATGTGTATACGGCAGCCAGCCATATGGCAGTTATGGCAGCCGCGTATTTTGCCGCCGAGAAACCGTTCAGGTGCGTTATTGGCGGAAGTTCCTATTCCGGTGTGCCGGCGAGCCTGACCGATGAGACGAGTGGAACAACCAACAACCGGACTGCCATACTTATCGGCGACACAACAGGCGGAGCATCGGCATGTGTCGGGCTGCTATTAGGAGTGGTATCGTCTATTCCTGTGCAAAGAAAAATAAGCAGGGTACGGACAGGGTCACTGACGAACACCGCTGCCTATGTACATACAACGACGGTTGAGGATGCTGGCGGAGATCTGGCAGTTATCGCTTCCAGGGGATATATCACCTTTACGACATACCCAAATGTGAGCGGATATTTCTTTAGCGGAGACCCGATGTTAACGACCCCGACCGATGACTACGCTCTTCTGGCCCGCGGACGGGTGATAGACAAAGCGCATATCATAGCCTATGCCACATTTGTACAGGAGGTAGATGACGAGGTACCCGTAAACGCAGATGGCACCCTTGACGCCGGTTTCTGCAAATGGCTAAGCCAGCAGATCGTGAACCAGATTAACAATACAATGACCGCAAACAAAGAAATAAGCAATGTCAACTGCTTTATTGACCCGGCGCAGAATATACTGAGTACAAATCAGTTGAACGTGGTGCTAAAGATCACGCCGGTAGGATACGCTACTGACATTGAGATAAGTCTTGGGTTTGACAATCCGGCAGCATAGGCTGTGCTATCACGATGCCGATGCATTGGGATACCCAACGGACAATATTTTCATAACATTTATAAAAATTAAGGAATGCCATCAATACCATTTTTTGACAGTAAGGACTGCGAGTGGGCCGATATGACTGTGATGTTCGCAGGTTCTGTGCTCACGAAGATACGCGGATTGAAATACAAAGCCGCGAAAGACAAACAACTGCTGCACGCAGCCGGCGATGAGCCGATAAGCATTCAAAGCGGCAATCGTACCTACGAAGGACAAATCAAGGTACTCAAAGGAGCCATCGACGACATGAATCGGGCGGCGATCGCAGCAGGAGGAGAAGACATCCTCGACATGCAATTTGACATAGTGATCACATACAAACCGAAAGGTGCCCGACCCTTACAGACAGATACGCTGGTAAGTGTAGAAGTAAAGGATTTTGAAAAAGGTTGGGAGCAGGGTGCAAAAAATATGGACGTGAATCTACCTATCGTATTCATGAAGTTACTCACCGAATAAGTTTTTTTTGAACAGCGAACACAAAACTGAATGAGCCAAAATGGGAAATTATGACAGAAAACATGCAAGGCAATAATGGGCAGGCGCCAATCGGTGCCGCAACAGAACAGCAACTGGCCGAATGGAAGGCAAAATACAAATACGGCATTTACGCAATTGAAGTGGATGGGTATGTAGGGTACTTTAAGAACCCAGGCAGAAATGAACTTAACTGCGCCATGAGTAAAGCTGACAGAGACAGAGCCCTGGATATCTCTGAAGAACTCGCGAGCATCACATTTATTGGCGGAAGCGATGAAATACTGAAAGACGATCAAATGTTCATTGGCGTAAGCCAGGAACTAAAAGTGAAGCTTGATGGGAAAAAGGCAAAGCTGGTAAACTTATAACGGAATCGTGCGGGGGCCCGGCGCACGATTCCATAGGTTATCTTGAAACTTTGCTTGAGTATTATTTGCCGGGCCTGGACCATCGGTTGCTGAGCGACGAGGCATTTGCCCGGAAGCTTGCGCACCTGGAATACATACGAAATAAGGAAGGTGGTTTAACTTTGTGATTCACAGACAGCTGATCGTTAGTAGTCTCCCATTTGGTGGTTGGTAGGGACCGAAAATATGCTGTTATCTTCTAAACCTGCATAAACAATTATATCGGGCGCCGGGTGCATATCAGTGAGATCAAACATCAGGTGGACGAAAAGATGAGAGTCTACCCGTTCTGGTCCGCGATCAACCGGAATTAATATGCTCTCCCGGAGGTTCATACAATGGATGATGTACACACCCTTGTGCACCAAAAAATGAGAAGTATCGAACCTGACGATCCAGGTATTTTCGGGTGACAACTTGTGTTTACTAACCTCCGAATATATGGCTTCCATGCGCGCCTTCTGGTCTTTTGTCACTTTGTCATTCAGATCAAGGTCGGTAGTGCGGGTCATGTCCATCATTGATAGCGCAACGGAAAGATCATCATGCATAAGGTTGACCATGAACTGTCTGCAGGCTTGCAGGCGTTGAGGATCCGCAAAAGTAGTTTGAAGTTGACTGGACGTCATGTTTTTCGTCGAGGACGCACTTTCACCAGGATTTTTTTGAACGCAGGAAATTGCGATAATTGACAATACCAAAGAAAAAGTTAGTCTTTTCATAGCCGTGGTTAAAATGCAATTATACGAATATTATATAAATAAATTGATTCTCATATGGCATCGATAGCAGAGGAATCGTTCGGAGGAAATTTGCTGAGGAACGCGTGGACAAACGAACATTTAAAAATCACCGCTTCGCTTGAAATGCTTGATATGGAACTACAGAGGGCGACACAAATAGTCGATGAATTTGAGAGGTTGCTGTCGCATGTGAATTCCGGGGTAAAGTCTCTGGGAAACGATCTGTCGTCAATCGCCAACCTTCCGACAATTGAGCTGCATTTGCCTGAAGGACAATTTTTCCGTGACCGTGAGCTTGTTGAAGGCGTTGATAATAACCTAAGCGACCTGCAAAAAATTGGTCCGGCCGCTCCGGATCCGACAGGTCTCACAAGGTCTGTGGAACAGATTCTCAAGCCGCTCGATAGCTCGATTGAAATTGCAGCATCTTTTTCTGAACTGCCGCCAAAAATCAAAAAGTTAAAAAGTGCTCTGGAAGTGGTCGGCGATCTGGGTGACGGGATTGACGGAATTGCTGGTTTTTTTTCCGGGGGAAACGCGGGGCTGACGGTGTCGGAGAGCCTTATTGGTGCAATAGAGGGTGCGGCCGGTGCAGCCGAAGCCGGTGCGGTTTTTGGCCCTCTCGGAGTGGTAGTATCACTTTCTGCGCTGATTTTGGGGAGTATCGCCGAAGAAGCACTGGCTACAGGAAAGACGAAGGATCAAAATCAGTATTTAGATGTAAATCCCAGCCACTGGCGAAAATTCTTTTGGGATCAGGAGCGGGAAAAGGACGGGAAAAAACTGTTACAATACTACGTACCGAATGGGGGACAGTTAAACTTTAAACAACTGGATGAGATTGACAAGCAGCTCAATAGCGAGTTGTTT
>CAYNGS010000352.1:0-4165 GCA_964396625.1 uncultured Flavipsychrobacter sp. | reverse complement strand
TTGCCCGACAAATGTTATTCCGTTTATTATCTCGTCTTTTGTCAGCAATTCATTCCGGATACCCACGAGCTGGCGGGCTTCCATGTTCTCAACATGTTTTTCGAGCTGCGCTTTTTCTTCCTGCAGCTTCTCGATCGCCTTCAACGGATCTTTCGCATTTTTCAGTTGGGTTTTAACGGCTGATATCAACTGCAACTGCCCGTTGATAAAATGCTCTGCAGCCTTGCCGCTGATAGCCTCCATACGGCGCACACCTGCCGCAACGGCTGCTTCGCTGGTTATCTTAAAAAACCCGAGTTGCCCCGTAGCGCCCACGTGCGTACCGCCGCACAGCTCAATGGAATAACCCGGATCCATTATCACCACGCGCACTTCGTTGCCATACTTTTCGCCAAATAAGGCCATTGCCCCCATGGCAACAGCTTCGTCTTTCAGCATTGTTTTGATAACGACGGGTATATTTTCCCTGATCTTTTCATTTACAATGGCCTCTATCCTGGCTATTTCCTCATCGCTGACCTTTGCAAAATGGGAAAAATCGAAACGTAAGTGTTCTTCATTTACCAGTGAGCCTTTCTGCGCAACATGTTTACCAAGCGCTTCGCGCAAAGCTGCGTGCAGTAAGTGTGTAGCGCTATGATGTATGGCGGTAGAGATACGTTTCCCGGCATCCACTTTTGCATGAACGGGCGCACCGACATTTTCCGGCAATACCTCAGCAAAATGAATGGTCAGGCCGTCTTCCTTTTTCGTATCCACGATCTGGATACTTTCGTTCGGGAAGATAAACTCGCCGGTGTCACCCACCTGCCCGCCACTTTCGGCATAAAACGGTGTGGTATCGAGCACCAACTGGTACGACTCTTTTCCTTTCGCAGTAACCCTGCGGTACTTCAGTACAGACGCATCTGCTTCCAGGTGTTCATAACCAACAAATTTTGCCGCCGGGCCTTCCTTCACTATTACCCAGTCGTCGGTATCCAGTGCTGTTGCCGCGCGGCTGCGGGCCTTCTGTTGCTGCATTTCTTTCTCAAAGGCAGCCTCATCGACATGCAGGCCATTTTCGCTGCCAATAAGCCGGGTCAGGTCGATGGGGAAACCGTATGTGTCATACAGTTCAAAGGCGGCCTTTCCGTCTATGGTCTTCGTATTGCGCCGTATCGTATCGGCGATGATATCATCAATTTTCTTAAGTCCTTTATCCAGCGTTCTCAGAAAAGCCTCTTCCTCTTCCTTTACTACCCTGCTTACGAGATCTATCTGCTGATGCAGCTCAGGAAAAACATTTTCAAATTGTTTTGCCAGCACGGGCATCAGGCGGTATAGTAAAGGCTGCTTATGATCGAGATAAGAATAGTAATACCTGACCGCACGGCGCAGGATGCGCCGTATCACATAGCCTGCCCCGGTATTGGACGGCAGCTGGCCATCCGCAATCGTAAACCCGATGGCGCGTATATGGTCGGAAAGTACCCGGAACGCTACATCCTTTTTTCCATCGGTGTTTGTGTATTTACGGCCGGTGATATGCTCGATTGTCCCTATGGTGCCGGTAAACAGATCGGTGTCGTAATTGCTCTGCTTGCCTTGCAGCACACGCACCAGACGCTCAAGTCCCATGCCGGTATCCACGTGCTTTGCCGGAAGCGGCTCGAGTGAACCATCCTTCAGACGGTTGAACTGCATAAATACGTTGTTCCATATTTCTATCACCTGCGGATGGTCGGCATTCACAAGTGTCTTTCCGTCTACGAGCTTCTTCTCTTCTTCTGTGCGGCAATCTACATGTATCTCAGAGCATGGGCCACAGGGACCGGTATCGCCCATCTCCCAGAAATTGTCCTTTTTATTTCCCAGCAGGATACGGTCTTCGGGCACATGCTGTTTCCAGAAATTATAGGCATCTTCATCTTTAGGCAGGTTTTCGCTTGCGTCGCCCTGGAAGACGGTTACGTAGAGTTTGTCCCTGGGTATTCCATATACGGTGGTCAGCAGCTCCCAGCTCCAGGCTATTGCCTCTTCTTTAAAATAATCGCCGAAGCTCCAGTTGCCGAGCATTTCGAACATTGTATGGTGGTATGTATCCACACCCACTTCTTCAAGGTCGTTGTGCTTACCGCTGACGCGAAGGCATTTTTGTGTATCTGCAATGCGGGTATGTTCCGGTACACGGTTACCAAGAAAATAATCTTTGAACTGGTTCATCCCCGCATTGGTAAATAACAATGTAGGATCGTTTTTAACGACAATAGGTGCCGAAGGGACAATTTCGTGTCCTTTACTCCTGAAAAAATCTAAAAACTGCTGGCGTATCTCGTTTCCGGTAAGCATGTATATTATAATATGGCTGCAAAACTAAGCCAAAAGTCAAAAGTCAAAAGTCAAAAAATGGGAAATGACGCGATATTACCTGAAATTGGCTCTGCTGACACTGACCGGCACCGCATATTTCTTTGGTTTTTTTACCATTTTGTCCTGGGGCTTTTTGGTGATCAGCTGATGCAGTATAATGGTAAACGATGCTCCCTTATTCAGGCCCTCACTTTCTGCCAGTAATTTTCCATCGTGCTTTTCAATTATTTTTTTGCTGAGGTACAGGCCGAGGCCAATAGATGCTTCGCCACGGGTGCCTTTTTTGCCGGCGGCCGTAAAGCGATCAAATATTTTTTGAATATCCGTTTGTTTAAATCCGAGTCCTTCGTCCTGGATGGAGATGGATATCTGGTCCGTTATCTGCTTGCCTGTAATGGTAATGGTCTTGCCTATCTGAGAAAATTTAATGGCATTTCCGATGATATTTCTCACTGCCTGGGTAAACAGATCTTGCTGCACATGGATGACGAGTGTTTCATCTATACATGTCTGTATCATGAGGTTCTTCTCCGCAATTGCGAAGTCGAAGAAGCGCACGGTCTCCGTGATGAGTTGTTTAAGATTAACATTTGCCAAAGTAAAAGCACTGTTGTCCTCCTTGAGCATCAACAGAATGTTTTCCAGCATTCTGAGCAGGCCGTTACATTCATTTGTGATGTAGTCGGCATAAATGTTTTTCTCAGAGCTATCCTCAGTCTTGATAAGGTAGCAGAGGTTATGTATCCTTGCCACGGGACTCCTGAGGTCATGCGACAGCAGGTCGATCATATCACTTTTCTCGACCAGCAGGGCATTCAATTGCATTAAAGTAGTTTGTATATCCTTCATCACGGTGCCCGCCTCGTCTTCAAAATTCACGGGCAATTGGGGTATCTCGTCGGATTCTATGTATTTCACCAGTGCCCGCTCGGCCATACGCAACGGGCTCACAAGGTTATTGAACAGGTAGATGATCAGCACGGTAAAAATAATGACCAAGGCGGCGCCCGTTATCACCACAGGGGCGAGTGGCAGCTTTAAACGGCCGGTGCTCATCAAGGAAAAAACTACAAGTTCTGCCACAGCAAGAAGTATCACCGGAAACGCAATGAAGAAAAACTTTATCGCGTATTTTTTCCTGGTGACGGCAATGCCTGAGAGGAAATTGTAAATTTTCATACCTGTTCGAAATAAATTTAGATGATTTTTATTTATGCCCGGAACCCATTAACATAGGCAAAAATTTTCACATTGTAATGAAATCATATAATAAACCTCGTATGCTTAGTAATGGGTAACTGTTTCAAAATGCCGGGAGTAGAAGACTCAAAAATAGCCGTGTCGTTTTTTACAGTGCTTTCTCAAATATTTCACAAACTATTGTGTTGCTTTGCGGACCGAGCAAATCTGTTCCATGCAAAAATCACAAAAGGAAGGGGCGATATTTCTGAATCCGGTACGTACGTCTCAAAAACTGAAAGGCGGCGTGGGTAAACTGCTTTGGCAATACATGACTTCGAAAGAAGAACGTGTTCCCAAAAAAAAGTTAGGCCCATTTTATACCGACAAAAATGCTTATCAAATACCACCGGCGAATGGCCTGCGCATTACCTGGATGGGGCATTCTACATTACTGATAGAAATAGATGGCAAGCGATTGCTCACAGACCCTGTGTGGGGGGAGCGCGCCTCTTTTTCTTCTTTTATGGGGCCGAAGCGCTTTTTCTCTGCGCCCTTGCCGTTGGAGCACCTGCCCGAACTGGATGCGATCATTCTTTCTCATGATCATTATGACCACCTTGATCGCCCAACC
>CAYNGS010000351.1:0-4171 GCA_964396625.1 uncultured Flavipsychrobacter sp. | reverse complement strand
CTTTTATCTCAGTTCTAAAACAAGCAAAAAACATGAGCACACAGGGCGAAATACTATGGGTAGATGATGAAATAGATTCATTGAAATCCCAGATACTTTTCTTGAAAAACAAAGGTTATGATGTAACACCGCTCTCCAACGGACATGATGCGCTGGAACTGCTTAAAGATAAAACAGTAGACGTGGTGCTGCTCGACGAAAGTATGCCGGGGCTCACAGGGCTCGAAACGCTCACTAAAATAAAGGAAATGTTGCCGCAGTTGCCCGTGGTAATGATCACCAAGAACGAAGCCGAGAATATAATGGAAGACGCGCTGGGTGCGCAGATCACAGACTATCTTATAAAACCTGTAAACCCCAATCAGGTGCTGCTGTCGCTGAAAAAAATAATGGATGGCAAACGCCTTGTATCTGAGAAGACCACCATCGCCTATCAGCAGGATTTTCGCAACCTCTTCATGGCATTCAGCAGCAATCCCGACCACGAGGAATGGAAGGAGTTGTATAAAAAACTGGTATACTGGGAGCTGGAAATGGGCAAGAGCGACAGCGAGGAGATGATGGAGATACTGCAATCGCAGAAAGCAGAGGCGAACACCGAATTCTTCAAATACATTTCGAAGAACTATGCAAACTGGATCAAGGACGGCAAGGGACCATTGCTCTCGCACCGGGTCTTTGAGAAAAAAATTGCTCCGTATCTCACACAAGGCAGGCCAACCATACTGGTGGTTATTGATAACCTGAGGCTCGACCACTGGAAGGCCTTTCAGCCGATACTAACAGAGTCGTTCCGTATGCTGGACGAAGATATGTTTTACAGTATTCTGCCCACGGCTACGCAATATTGCCGTAACGCAATATTTGCCGGTATGTTGCCTATCGACATCGAATCGCACTTCCCGCTCGAGTGGAAGAACGACGACGAGGAAGGCGGTAAGAACCTGTACGAGGAAACCTTTCTTGCCGACCAGTTGAAGCACCTGAAACTGGACAAGCTGAAATGGCAATATATAAAGATCACTAATAACGACGATGCCAAATCGCTGGAAGAAAATGTCCATAACTGCCTTTCGAATGATCTGACCGTGATCGTTTACAACTTTGTAGATATGCTGTCGCATGCGCGCACGGAAATGGAAGTACTTAAGGAACTGGCAGGCGATGAGATTTCTTACCGCTCGCTGGCGGTAAGCTGGTTTGAGCACTCACCGCTGCACAGGGCCTTGAAGAAGATCGCCGATAAGAACATACAACTTATGGTCACCACAGACCACGGCAGCGTACGTGTAAAAACACCGAGCAAGTGTATAGGCGACCGTGCCACGACCACCAACCTGCGTTACAAGCACGGCCGCAACCTGCAGTACGAGGACAGGGATGTACTTGCATTCCGCGACCCGAAACTGGCAGGCCTGCCGAGGCCGAATGTCAGCTCCACATTCATTTTTGCCAAGGGCGATGTGTTTCTGTGCTACCCCAATAATTACAATCATTTCGTCAATTACTACCGCAATACTTTTCAGCACGGCGGTGTGTCGCTCGAGGAGATGATCGTGCCGGTAGTAAGGCTGGAGAGTAAGTAACTTCCGAATGTTTGCAGGAAAACCAACAGCCTGGCTGATGCCTTACGCCGAGCGTGCTAAATAATTTTTGGCCGCATTATTGATATCTGTATAGATTTGCGTGCGAAAACCCAGCCGCACTACAGTAACCTGCGTTGCAGATAGGGCAGGGGGGGCGATCTAAAAACTACAGGCTTAATGCTTTTTGAAGGAAAATTTACAGAAAACGGTTTTGATAACCGGATCACGAGGCTATTTGGTATTCAGTACCCCATAATACAGGCGGGCATGATATGGGCTTCCGGCTGGAAGCTGGCATCTGCGGTCAGCAATGCAGGCGGTCTCGGTATCATCGGCGCCGGCAGTATGTATCCCGATGTACTGCTGGAGCACATACAAAAATGCAAGCACGCCACCAGCAAGCCTTTTGCGGTGAACCTGCCCCTGCTGTACCCGGAAATAGACAAGCATATTGCCAACATCATTGCCGAGAAAGTGCCCATCGTTTTCACATCTGCAGGTAATCCCAAAACATGGACGGCAAAACTTAAAGAGAACGGCATTATCGTTACCCATGTGGTGTCGAGCGCGAAGTTTGCGAAGAAGTGTGAAGATGTGGGCTGTGACGCAGTTGTGGCCGAGGGCTTTGAAGCCGGCGGACATAACGGCCGCGAGGAGACCACCACCCTATGCCTGTTGCCCGCCGTTCGGGCCGCTGTCAGCATCCCGCTTATAGCAGCCGGGGGTATAGCAACGGGCAGGGCCATGTATGCCATGATGGCGCTCGGCGCAGAGGGCGCGCAGATGGGCAGCAGGTTTGTATGTACCGACGAGGCTTCCAGCCATATGGCATTCAAGCAGGCCGTAGTTGCAGCCGGCGAGGGAGACACCATAGTTACGCTTAAAAAACTGACGCCGGTAAGAATGATCAAAAACCATTTTTATGAGCAGGTGCAGGAGGCCGAAAACACCTGCGTTTCGAAAGACGAACTCGAAGTCTTACTAGGCAGGGCCAGGGCAAAAAAAGGCATGTTTGAGGGCGACCTGGCAGAGGGCGAATTGGAGATAGGGCAGGTGAGCGCCATCATCGGGGAAATAAAACCGGCATCAGCGGTTGTGGCCGACGTATGGAAAGAATTTATGATGACAGCCCAATCGCCCTTTAAGTTTTGATAATGCAACAAAATATATCCTTAAAAAAACCAACCTGTAATTAATTTTTCATGTCTTATTTAGCAGGAAACGGCTCATAACCAAATAAAAACAGCCCATTTTTGGGTAACTTTTATATATTTGTATTGTATTTTTTGCAGGCTGGTAATGTGTTGAATTCCTACAGAATAACGGGCTTTGCCACATAAACTAAGATTTACTTGTTTATGTCTGGTACAGTTCATATTTTTCTGTTTTTCGGCATAGTGGCCATGTGGCTTTATTAAGGCAGGTAGAGAGCGGTTTTACTGGGAATCGTTTTTTATCTTTTTATGACATAGAATTCACCGCTTTTATAACGTATTTATGAAAAAACTTTATTTTTTAACCCTACTCTGCTGCTTAGGTTTTAGTTCATTTTCACAGGTTACCGTAACCATATGGGCTACTTCTGCTTCCGGTGTCGATGATACTACAGGTACTGTTACTTCAACTACTTTTACACCGGGCGATATGGTGGTCACCTCCAATACTTCGCGGGGCTATGCTGTGTTTGACCTCAGCGTTATACCCTCTGGTGCCACCATTACAAGTGTTTCTGCGGGAATCGACGTTAACGCATACATAATCGGAGCTCCTAATGTTGATGCGGCTTGGAATACCTACGGATACAATGGGGACCTTTCTTCCTTTGCAGGTGCACCACCTGTAATGTTCGGAAATATGGTGCCACCTGCTACCTATGCCGGCGGCGCATTGTACACAAATGCTTATGGCCCCGGTTCTGGTGACCCGGTATTTGGCAGCACGGTGAATGCCGTCGGCTTTATTCAGGCTGCAGTATCGACACCTTCACCTGGCCTGGTTTCTCTGACCTATAACACAGTGGCGGCAACGACCGCAACTTACTATATTACCGGCGAGGCGGGCACTAAGAGTACAGGACCAGGTCATGCACCCTACATCACGGTTACTTATTGTGCTGTCCCCTCCGCTGTTTCGGCTACTGCCGGCCCAAATCCGGTATGCTATGGCACAACGCTCAATCTTGTAGGTGCGGCAACTAATGCCACAGACTATGTATGGACAGGGCCTAACGGATTTACATCCACCCTCATGAGCCCAAGCCTCACCGCCTCACTCACGGCAGCGGGTGTTTATACATTCACAGCGACAAATATTTGCGGGGCTCTTTCTAATTCTGTTACTGCGACCACAGCATTTGTTTCTGTTACACCAGGGCCAATAACCGGTATTACCAATCTTTGGGCTGGCTTCACCACGCAGTTATTTGATCCCACACCCGGCGGTATCTGGTCTAGTGGCAATCCTACCATTGCTACGGTCGGCTCATCGAGTGGTACTGTCTATGGCGTATCTGCCGGGTTGTTCCCTCCGGGCAATGATATCATTACCTATACCACGCCCGGTGGCTGCACATTCAACACTAATGT
>CAYNGS010000350.1:0-4194 GCA_964396625.1 uncultured Flavipsychrobacter sp. | reverse complement strand
ATCAGCAACCCGATCCTTTTCATATATAAAACAGCATTATTTTATGTTTATCAAAAAATGCCTTGGCGAATATACAAATTATCATAAGTAAACGAAAAAGATTGGCCGATAAGCACACCGCAACGAGAGCACAGATTGGACGCAGGAATACAATACGAGTGCACATTGCTACAAAAGGAAGGCTTGTATTTCGGATAGCCAGCCGGGATTAGATTAACACGGAAAAACCTTTTTTCTGCGGCTTTTCCGACAAGCACCTGATCGACACATTAATACAAATAATTTACCCACGAGATATTTTGTCTCTTAGCTTCATCACCGGCTGCTCGAAGTACTTATATGTAAAAGCAGACAAGCCAATCACCACCACCCAATAAAGCAGATACCAAATTATTGTAGCCACAACAGTAGTGGCGTGGAGCAGGTAAAAAAAAGGCAAATAGACCAACGAGTAGTGAATAAGATAAATGGAATAGGATATCTTGCTGATGAACTGAATAGTATCCGAAATACGCTTGTTCTTCATTCGTTTTAAACTATTGGCTGCTGGCAGGCAAAGCGAAAACAACAGGGGCAATAGTAAATACAGGAAGGCGTCACTGGCGAAACGAATAGCCGGATCAGGGGATGAACGAAACTGCACATCACGTTTCGCCATAAGGAAAAACATGACCGCCACGCCACAGACACTCATCGTGAGCAGAAAATTCTTCATCCTGTTCGCGACTCCCGCTTTAAAATAATTAAGGTAGGCAAACAGCACTCCATACATTACAGCATCCAACCTGAACAGGACTACTTTACGTATTCCATTATCCTGGTCCGGCCCATTAATAGGATGAAAAGCATTGATAACCCTGATCAGAAGAAATGCACATAAATATGCAATAAAGACATTCAATAGAAATTTCCCCTTATCCTTCGGATTGAAAAGGGTCGAGGTTAGGTACATAACCACCGGCAATGTGAGATAAAACCACTCTTCTATTGACAAACTCCAGGCTTCATTGAAGAACAACATCGGATCCGGATACCATAAATTCTGCAAAAAAGGATAGTATAAAAACTGGTATGGAACTATCCTCTGCAAATTGAGCGCACTATACAAAACAATATTGATCGTCAGTATAAGCCAATAGTTGGGCAGTGTACGAAACCATCTTCTTATCCAGAAGTCCCTGACTGTTGAAAAGGTGAACTCGTTTGAGCCAATAAAAATTTTAATAAGGATGTTGCCGATCAGGAACCCACTTAATACAAAGAAAAGCTCGACCCCCAGCGCACCAAAGGGCTGGCTATGATCTATAAAAAGTGTAACACACCTACCCAAAAAAGGAACACTGTTGAGTCCTGCAAGCAGACCACAGGAGTGGCCCACAACAACAGATAGTATGGCTATTGCCCTTAGCAGATCGAGCCCTATTATCCGTTCGCTTTTAATAATCTGGATTTTGGAATAAAGATAAAATATTCACTGAACATTACTTTCCCCAACTGTGACGCAAAAAAAGCGCTCCTTTATAGGAGCGCTCATATTATATAAATGCGATTTTTCTAAGCTACTAAAGTTTCCAGCACTTTGTTCATACTGCGAACTGCTTCTGCCGATTTATTGAATGCGTCTTGCTCTTCCTGGTTTAATTTGTAATCCAATATCTGCTCCCATCCGTTCTTGCCAACGACTACAGGCACGCCCATGCAAATATCGGATTGTCCGTACTCGCCTTCCAGGTATACACAACATGGGAATACTTTTTTCTCATTGCGTATGATCGACTCTACCAGTTCAGCAGCAGCCGCGCCGGGAGCATACCATGCAGATGTTCCAAGTAATTTAGTAAGCGTAGCTCCGCCAACCATCGTATCGGCAGCAATTTGTTTCAGCTTATCTGCGCTAAGCAGGTTTGAAACCGGGGTGCCGTTAAGCGAGGCAAGGCGGGTGAGCGGAATCATCGTAGTATCTCCATGGCCACCAACAACTGTCGCCTGCAGATCATTCTGAGAACAGTTAAGCTCTTTTTGCAAGTAGCATTTAAAGCGTGCACTATCCAATATGCCTCCCATGCCTATGATACGATTTTTAGGAAGACCTGTAGATTTAAGAGCCAGGTAAGTCATAGTATCCATTGGGTTGGATATCACAACAATTATTGCGTTGGGAGAATATTGCAACAAGTTTTTGCAAACATCCTCAACGATACGCGCGTTCGTTCCGATCAGTTCCTCGCGTGTCATGCCGGGCTTACGAGGGATGCCGGATGTAATCACAACAACATCGGAGTTTGCCGTTTTGCTGTAATCGTTAGTAACACCGGTGACCCTTGTGTCAAAGCCAGTCAGTGAGGCTGTCTGGGTAATATCCAATGCTTTGCCTTCAGCAAAGCCTTCCTTGATGTCAACTAAAACCAGTTCTTCGGCCAATTCTCTGCGGACAATGTTATCAGCGGTTGTCGCACCTACTGCTCCGGCTCCCACTACGGTTATTTTCATTTATTAAAAATTTTTTCGGTTAAATAATTAAAAATTACGCCGCAAAGATAAGTTGAGAACTTGAAAATCAGACCTTCAATCTCTGCCAAATGTGCTGATTATTGTCATGTATGAAATAAATTAGCATTCAATGGGTTTTCGCGTAGGTTTCCCGTGGATCAGGTTTGGGTTTCCGAGTTATTGCTGTGTTCTTCCGTTTTCGTATTGTCCTTGTCATGGTCGTGGGCATGTGCTATCTCAAACTCTAATTCTGCGTCAATATTTTGTCCTTCGGCCTTTTTTGCCTTTTCCATCAGCTCGTCGTGGTGGGCGATCAGGTAGTCCAGTTGTTTCTTGCCGTAAGATAAACGGGTGATGACCACAAACAATACAGGGACGATAAAAATCGCAAGCGACGAAGCAGCAAGCATTCCACCGAGTACGGTAAATCCTATTGTGTTTCGTGCCACCGCCCCTGCGCCTGTTGCAAACACCAGCGGCATTACCCCAAGAATAAATGCCAGCGACGTCATAATGATAGGCCGTAATCTCAACTTGACCGCCTCAAGAGTAGACTTAATAAGCTCTTCGCCCCTATCCACACGGATTTTCGCAAATTCCACAATCAGGATGGCATTCTTCGCTGAAAGCCCTATCAATGTTATCAGTCCGATCTGGGCATATACATTATTGGTGAGCCTGGGCACACATATGAGCATGAGAATCGCGCCAAATGCGCTAATAGGCACGGCAAGCATCACCGAAAAAGGCACAGACCAGCTTTCATACAAGGCCGCCAGGAATAAAAACACAAAAGTGATCGAGAATATAAAAATATACACTGTCGTCGATCCTGCTTTTATTTCCTCATAGCTAAGCCCTGAAAACTCATAAGTATAGCCTTGCGGCAACGCTTTTTCAGCCGTCTGCTTCAACGCTTCTATACCTTCTCCGGTACTATATCCGGGCGGGGTAGATCCGTCGACCTCGGCCGAGCGGAAAATATTGAAATGGGTTACCAGCGGCGGCGCCTCAGTAGGCTTGTAGCTTATGAGCGTACTAAGGGGCACCATATCTCCTGCCTGGTTACGCACATAGTATTTGGCCATGTTTGAGATCAGCGCCCGGAAGGTTGTGTCGGCTTGCACCACCACATGATAGGTGCGATTATAAAGTGTGAAGTTGTTTACAAATAAACTTCCCATATACGCCTGCATGGATGTGAATACATCAGAAACATTAACGCCCAGTTTTTCACATTTTTCGCGATCGAGGGTCAGATCAAAGCTGGGTGTGTGAGCCGAATAATAGCTGAAGGCTGTGGCTATCGCCGGGTTCTTTTTGCATTCGGCCACGAACTTTTTTACGACCTTTTCAAAGGCATGAACATCGTCACTGGTATTGCCCTGTTCTATCTGCATACTGAAACCCGCAGCCTGCCCTATGCCACGAATTGGGGGAGGGGGAATGACCACGATATTCGCATTCTTTATACCTGCAGCCGCAATTCGTTTTTTCAAAACATCCATAATGCCCGGCACTTGCTCCTCCGGTTTACTGCGCTGTTCCCATGGCTTCAGCATGCAGAAGATCGTTCCACAGTTGGATGTCGTGCCCGAATTGAGTATGTTCAAGCCCGATAATGCTGCAAAGTGATTCACACCCGGTGTGGAACTTACGATCTTCATCAGCTTTGTGATCACTTCAACCGATTGCGTTGTAGAT
>CAYNGS010000349.1:0-4215 GCA_964396625.1 uncultured Flavipsychrobacter sp. | reverse complement strand
ACGCTGGTAAGTTTGAATACAAAAGAAGGGTTAAAATTTTATTTTGTTTTAACTGATGAAATGTTTAATCGGGCTACTTCAAAAAAGAAAAGGTACAATCTTGACATCGACATTCAGAAAATATAAATTATTGATTACTGCTAAGGAAAATGATAATTGTCTAAATCCTGCCTAAAATTAACCTCTTAAAACGATGAAACCCGCTACAAGAGCGGGTTTCATTTTCTACTAAGTCGGGGAGACAGGATTCGAACCTGCGACCCCCTGGTCCCAAACCAGGTGCGCTACCGGCCTGCGCTACTCCCCGATCTTCTTTTTAGCCGGGTAAACAAACCGCTTACCCTATCCCGGTGACAAACTTGTTACTCTTTAAGCGGTGAGGGAGGGATTCGAACCCTCGATACGCTTTTAAGGCGTATGCCAGTTTAGCAAACTAGTGGATTCGGCCTCTCTCCCACCTCACCTTTTTAGGCCTCGAGCAGCGCTCTATGAATTGCTTTTCTTTTTAAAGGACTGCAAAGATAAGGGTAATGCGTTAATGTGCAAATTGAAAATGTACAAATACCCTTATTTTTCACATTTATCTGAGCTTAATGTACCGCGTGGCGGCATGCCGGCATTAAATACTGGCCAATTGCACTTTTTGCTGAATCTCCAGCAGGTTCTCTTTGTATTCAGAGTCTGTCTCCATCAGGTTCTCCACAGTCTGGCAGGAGTGTATAACCGTGGTATGATCGAAGCCACCGAAGTGATCTCCTATGGTCTTGAGCGATTGCTTTGTGAATTTCTTGGCGAAGTACATGGTTATCTGCCTTGCCAGTACCACTTCGCGCTTGCGTGTTTTGGTGAGCAGGCGGTCGTAGGCCACATGATAATAATCGCAAACCAGTTTTTGAATATTGTCGATGGTCATTTCCCGCGCGGCGGTCTTCACAAAGTTCTTCATCACGCGCTTGGCCAGATCAATGTCTATCTCTTTCTTATTGAGCGTAGCCTGCGCAAGCAAAGCGATAAGCGCTCCTTCCAGTTCACGCACATTGCTCTGTATATTGTATGCAACATACTTCACTACATCCTCGGGTATCTCCAGTCCTTCCTGCCGCATCTTCACCTGGAGTATGGCCTGGCGGGTCTCGAAATCGGGGGCCTGTATGTCGGCATTGAGCCCCCAGCGGAAACGGCTGAGCAGGCGCTCCTGCATACCCTCCATATCGCGCGGGGCGGTATCGCTGGTGAGTATGATCTGCTTGCCGCTCTGGTGCAGGTGGTTAAAAATGGCAAAGAATACATCCTGCGTTTTAAGTGCAGAAACAAATAAGTGAATATCATCCATGATCAGCACATCTATGAGCTGGTAGAAATGAATGAAATCATTTACTTCATTATTCTTGGAGTGATCAATGAACTGGTTGATGAATTTTTCGGCACTTACATACAATACAGATTTGTTTGGGTGCAACCTGCGCACTTCATTTCCTATTGCCTGCACAAGGTGGGTCTTGCCCCAACCTACTCCGCCGAAAACGACCAACGGATTAAAGGCGGTTGCGCCGGGCTTCTGCGCCACATGTATGCCTGCCGAGCGGGCCACACGGTTACAATCGCCCTCCACAAAATTCTCAAAGATATAATTGCTGTTGAGCTGGGGGTCGATCTGCATACGCTTCAGGCCGGGAATGGCATAAGGCGTTTTTATATTGTGCGGATCATCCCATTTCAGCGGCATATCTATATAGTTGTTCTCCTTAGGAGATTTAGTATGTGTGCTGCCCGGCATATTAATAGATGCAGGGTTGCGCTGCGATGAATTGCTCTCCATCATGATGCGGTACTCCAGCCGGCCTACCCTTCCTAAAACGCGCTTAATGGTCTTTCCTAAAAGTTCCACATAGTGTTCTTCCAGCCACTCGTAAAAAAACTGGCTTGGCACCTGCAGGGTAAGTACATTGTCGTTAAGGCTGACTGCTTTTACCGGTTCGAACCATGTTTGGTAAGTTCGCCAGTTAACATTGTCCTTTATGATGTTCAAACATTTCTCCCATAGTTGTTCAGCTTCGGTTAAAACATTATTGGTAGTATTGTAAAGATGTTTATCCATATTATGAAACAACGATCATCAAGTTAATTCAAAATTTTCAAAAAGGGCGATGAAACCGACAAGAATATTTTCCCGAAAATAAATTTTCATTTCAGGGGGCCTTGTTTTTCCCTCACCTAAGTTAATTGTTTTTTTGTTGAGACCTCAACTCTTTTTTCACTTCTTCAGGGCTTTGCTGCTTTTCTATAGCAGGAGGACGAAATTGATAACATTTTGTTGAAAAAAAAAATCAAATCGCTATTGTTTGTTTAAAAAATCTTACAGATTGAGGTTTGAAAAGTTTGGACCCTTTTTTGCTATAGCAGGAACGAAACGCTAATTAACAAATACAATTTTCCGAATTTCTTATCGGCATTTTTTTTCAACAAAAAATAAAAATCAGCAGCATCGTGAAACATGTACCAGCAGCCACTTTCAGCGCATCTTAACATCATGTTACATACTGTATATAAAATTAATTTTCAGAAAAACCAAGAAAACCAAAAACTATTTTTTTTGAAAAATTTTTGCTTTGCGCCGAAATTTTTTCGAGAAAAAATCTTTGATTTTTTCCGGCGATTAAAATGTATATTTCAAATGCAGTTTGCTGACGCAACACGATGGAAATTTTCGGTCATTCTTTTTGATGTGCGGCCATTGAATATCAGATACCTTTGCCCCGTTACCTGAACATGAAGATCATACCGTCGATAAAATTTTTCATTAAAGACAGCAGAGCCACAGGCGCGGTGCTTGTTGGCTGTACTGCTGTATCGCTGATCGCCAGTAACGTTCTGCCGGGCACCAACTATACGGGATTCTGGACCAATAAATTCGAATATTCTTTTGCTCCCTTGCACCTACCCGACTCGCTGCTGCATGCGGTGAACGATGTGCTGATGAGCGTGTTCTTTTTCTTTGCCGGACTGGAAATAAAAAGAGAAGTGCTGACAGGCGAACTCAATACGTTTAAAAAATCGCTGATGCCGGTGATCAGCGCGGTGGGGGGTATGCTGCTGCCCGCTGTGATATACCTGGCATGGAGCCACAGCCGCGAAAATTTTATGGGATGGGGCATACCTATGGCCACCGACATTGCCTTCTCCCTCGGTGTACTGTCGTTGCTGGGCAAGCGCGCGCCGCTGTCGATGCGCATATTCCTGACGGCCATAGCAATAATTGACGACATAGGCGGCATTCTTACTATTGCTGTTTTTTATGCCGGTCATTTACAGTGGACCTATCTCGCGCTGGCTGCCGCTGCAACCTTAATATTGCTGGGCATGAATTTTTTCAAAATAAGAAGTATATACCTCTATCTACTTGTGGGTGTGTGCCTGTGGTATTTTGTTTATAACTCGGGCGTGCATGCAACGATTGCCGGAGTGATACTTGCGTTTGCAATTCCCTCAACGGGCATTGACAGTCTCGAGCGTTTTCTGCGTGTGCCCGTAAACTTCATTATCCTGCCGCTGTTTGCACTTGCCAATACTGCAATACGCTTTCCAACAGATCTTGCTTCGGCTGTTACATCGCCAGTATGCTACGGGATATTTACCGGGCTGGTGGTTGGCAAACCCTTCGGAATATTCCTCGCCACCTACATTGCGGCCAAAAGCAAGATCGCAGAGATACCATCGAACATCACAATGAAGCAGGTTTTCGGGATCGGCCTGATAGCCGGCATCGGCTTTACTGTATCGATATTCATCACGGTGCTGGCATTTTCAGATACCGGCATGCAGACGACTGCAAAGCTTGCTGTAATTGCGGCTTCAATATTTTCCGGCATAACAGGGTATTACTATCTGAGGCTGACACGAAAAAAACAGTACGGAACGACCGCACCGGTGCATTGACATTGGGCATGAAAAAAGGCCCTGGAATGCCGGGACCTTGAAGTTGTCTATAATATCAGGATCAAACCGCCCTGTTGGGATCGAATGCCTCCAGTTCTTTCGCTACCGCCGAGAGGAAGCTTGCACCGATCGACCCGTCTACAATACGATGATCGTAGCTTAGCGACAAATACATCATGTGGCGGATGGCGATCACATCTCCGTCTGCGGTTTCCAATACCATAGGACGTTTTTTGATGACGCCAAGGGCAAGGATGGCTACCTGCGGCTGGTTAATGA
>CAYNGS010000348.1:0-4218 GCA_964396625.1 uncultured Flavipsychrobacter sp. | reverse complement strand
TATCTTGACATGGCCTCAGATTCCAGCCTCAACGTATCGGAAAATAAGTACGTCAGCAACGTCAGCCAATTCAGCCTGTTAAAACGCTACCACCTCGATTCGGCCATTAGCTACTTTTTGATGGCCGCCGCTATCCACCGGGAGATCGGCAACCTTAAAGACCTCTCCGAGAACTACCATGATCTTTCTACATCATGGGAACTCCACGGCGATGCCGGCAGAGCGCTGCAATACCACAAGCTGTATACTACGCTAAAGGATTCCGTATTCTCTGAGCAGAACAAAATAAAGCTGGCTAACCTCGAGACAAAGAGGGCGCTGGATCTTAAAGACAAGCAGATGCAGCTCGACATGGCACGCAAGCGCATGGAAAGCATTTTTTACATTTCGGGCATAGTCGTGCTGCTGGTGATCACGGTGTTCATTTACAGGAACTATACCGTCCAGGTGAGGTCTAATGAGCTGCTGGCCAGAGAAAAGAAAACCTCAGAAGACCTGTTGCTGAATATACTCCCGTCTGAGGTAGCTAACGAGCTTAAGGAAAAAGGAAGCGCCGCAGCGAAAAGCTTCGATAATGTCACCGTGCTGTTTTCAGACTTTGTAGACTTTACCTCGGCAGGAGAGCGCATGAGCGCCCATGAACTGGTAGGCAAACTCGACATTTGCTTCAAGGCATTTGACGACATCATTGGCAAGTACAACATTGAGAAGATCAAGACCATAGGAGATGCTTATCTCGCCGTATCCGGGCTACCCACTCCGCACAAAGATCATGCAGAGGAGGTAGTGAAGGCCGCCTTAGAGATCGTCGATTTTCTGAAGCAAAGAAAGGCGTCGCTCGGCGACCGTTCTTTCTGTGCCCGCATCGGCATTCACAGTGGCGCCGTGGTGGCGGGTATAGTGGGGCTGAAGAAATATGCGTATGATGTATGGGGCGACACCGTTAATATTGCAGCCCGTATGGAGCAAAGCTCCGGGAGCGGTAAAATAAATATATCTCAAACAACTTACGAACTGATAAAAGACAAGTTCAATTGCACATACCGTGGAGAAATAGACGCCAAGAACAAAGGAAAACTGGGCATGTATTTTGTCGACGGCGCTAAAATATCGTAACTGACCATATGCCAGCATTTTCGTTAAGGTTCGTCAAGCTTATTTCATTGCTGTTGTTGCTTGCCTTGCCCTCAACCCTGTTTGCACGAAAACGTACTGGGGAGCTCATCGACTCGCTGATCCATGCTTTGCCAAAAACAGATGTGGATACGATCAGGATCCAAATCCTCGCCACTATATCCAATAGCTACTGGCTCGACACACCCGACAAAGGTATTGAGTACGGATTGCAGGCGCTGGCCCTGGCGGAAAAAACGGGCTGGAAGCGTGGAATTGCCGGTTCTAATTTTGCACTCGCGCTGAACTACCGGTTCAAGGGCGAGTACGCGAAGGCGCTGGAGCGCTGCCAGCAGTCGCTTGCGGTCTGGACACAACTGGACAAGAAAAAGAAAATAGGCGAGGTCTATTTTACCATGTGCATGATCTACATAGATGAAAGCAGCTACCCCCAGGCCCTTGAGTATGGATTAAAGTCGCTAAGTACCGCGGAATCTATCGGCGACTCGATATACCTCTGCCGCGATCTTACCAATATTGGCATTATCTACGAAGACCTTGGCAACCACCAGAAGGCGCTGGAATTTCACAACCGGGCCATGAGGATATATGAGATTCAAAGGGATAGTTCCGGCATCGCCATCGGCTTGTCAAACATAGCCCTGGTATACAAGGGGGAAGGAGACTATCGGAAAGCGGTACAAATGAACTTTGAAGCGATGGCAATAAATGAGCGGGAACGGAACACACTGTCCGTTGCCAAAAATCTCGGAGACATTGGTGATGCCTATAAAGAAATGAAGGAATATTCAAAGGCCCTGGAATACCTCTTCAAAGCGCTGAAGATCAACCAGGACAAGGAAAATAAGGCGGGCGCGGCCGAAAAACTGCAAAACATCGGAGAGACTTACCTGGCAATTGCTTCGGACAGCGTGCATAAAACAAAGGAAGACGGTCTGATAAGCGGCTCCAGGCAGCAAAACCTGCAAAGTGCGATTAACTATTTGTCTCAAGCTGCAGCAATACATAAGGACATAGGCAACATCAAAGACCTATCCGAAAATTACCACGACCTCGCTACGGCCGAACAGCTCAGTGGCAATTACAAGGATGCATTGCAAAACCATCTGCTCTACACGGCCAGCAGAGACTCCTTCAGCAGCCTCGAAAGGAACAGGCAGGTCAGCGAACTGGAAACAAAATATGAAACCAAGGAAAAAGACCGGCAAATAGCCAGCCAGAACCGGCTCATAGCCTACGACCGGAAAATAAACCTTTCGCTTGCCCTCTGCTCCTGCCTGTTCCTTGCGCTCGGGATCATCGTTTTTGTGAACCAAAGAAAAACCAGCAGACTCAACAAATTGATTACCACACAGAAAACGGAACTGGAGCGGTTGAACGCCGTGAAGGACCGCATATTCAGCGTCATCAGTCACGACCTCCGGACACCCGTAAACTCACTTGTCTCATTTACCCAATTGCTCGAGCACGGAAATATACCACCCGAAAAATTGGAGAAATATGCGGTGGTATTAAAGGAGAACCTCGGCTATACCGCCAGCCTCATGGAAAACCTGCTGAACTGGGCCCGGACACAGATGCAGGGATATAAACCGGTATTTGAAAAGTTTGATGTGGCCGAAACAGCAGCGCTGACCGTGGGCCTGCTCGCACCTGAGGCTGGCAAAAAGAATGTGCACCTGGCCAATAATATTGCCCGCGATACTATTGTGTTTGCCGATATGAATATGACCTCGCTGCTGATCAGGAACCTGCTCAGTAACGCCATCAAGTATACGCCCGCAGGCGGCACAATAACACTTTCGGCACAGGCTGATCAGTACACAGTGAAGATCGAAGTAAACGATACCGGTGTCGGCATTGCAAGGGCGCTGGTGGACGAATTCAATAACAGCCTTACAGATCAGCCGCTCTACAGCACACCGGGTACAAATAAGGAAAAAGGCACCGGCCTCGGATTGATGCTTTGCAAAGGCTTTGCGGCCCTTATGCACGGCAGAATAACCCTGCGCAGCGAGCCGGGCAAAGGGAGCTCTTTTACCGTAGAACTGCCCGCATAATATGCAGTCATTCTTTGGCGATATGCCGGGTCACAACCTTGTTATTAACCACCTTGTTCAGCAGCTCCTGCCGGAATAACTGGCTTAGGGTAACCAGATACTTGCCCGCTATTTTCACCTCGTCGGTAGAAATGGCTGTGACGTGGTGATGATTGATGATGTTTTGTTTGCTCACGCGGGTAAAGTATGCGGGTGGCAGCTGCAACTCCAGGTTTTTCAGGCTCACGAGTGTCATATGCCACTTGTCATCGAGGGTGTGTATTTTCGAAAAGTCGCCCATGCTCTCAATATACGCCACATTGTCGTAGGCTACTTTTATCAGGTCGTTAGACTCCTTGATAAAAAAGTAGGTTTCGTTTTCAGTAACTGCAACCGGTTCCCTAGCCACCACGCTCCGCTTCAGCTCCAGGTACTCGGTAGCCTTATTTACAGCCTTAAGCAGCCGTTCGAACGTTACCGGTTTTACGATGAAATCTATAACATCAAGATTATAGCTTTCAATGGCAAACTCACCATGCGAGCTAATAAATACGAATACAGGTGGCTTCTTCAGTGATTTAAGCACCCCAAAACCCGACAATTCAGGCATTTCTATGTCAGAAAACACAAGATCGACATCGCCTGCAGACAGCGCCTGGAGGGCCTGCAGCCCGTCCTCGCACACCGCAGCGATCTCCAGTTGTGGCATTTTGCCCACGTACAGCTCCAGCAAATCGCGCTCCAGCATATTATCATCGGCAATAACGCACTTGTATTTGGTCATGTTCCGGCTTTAAACCGCACAAATTTAAGGGATTAACCGTCCCTTTTTCTACTCAGATGCCATTTCGTCGACTTTTCACCCGGTTTCCCCGACTTGTTCAAAAACGGCCTTTTTCACGATAGATATTTACATCGTAATCCGAATTCAAAACATTAAATAACAAAAACTATCGTATGAAAAAGACAAGCAACACAAACTACATTTTGACCGGCGCAACCGGCATTCTCGGTTCTCATATTATGTACGAACTGATGCTTAATA
>CAYNGS010000347.1:0-4219 GCA_964396625.1 uncultured Flavipsychrobacter sp. | reverse complement strand
AAAGTTGGCCATTACACTGCGCCCATCCGTAAGGGGCGAAGTTAAAACCGAAGGAAAATATTGCTCCTATAAATGGATTCATAAAAACTTTGTTTAAAGAATGAATTAAAATGTTTTTCCGTTGTTCGTAAATGATCTTAGTTCCTTGTCGGATAGATGCCTTGTGTCGCAATACAATAGGTCATCACAAGGGAGGGGTCGGTTACCGTTACCGGCGTCGATCCTCCCTGAGTACCCAGGGTGATTGTGAATGATGGCATCAATGCACCGCCCGTACTCGCAAATGGTTTATCAGCGTTGGTCGCCGGGAAGTGGCTGACCGGGCTGCCCTGATTTGGTGCAGTAGCATTGGCGTTCAGAGAGTAAAGAAGCGGATGGTTGTGCGGTGGCATATTGCTCTGCAGTACAGATACTGTGTCCGTTCCCGCCATTTCCCCCATCACATAGGTAGAGCCGCCGGCCAGACTGCCCTGGTGTATGGCGGCACGCCCCTGAAGATTGGGGAGCCCGAAATTTGACGTGCCATTTCCGCCATAGTATGTGCCTACCAGCGAAAACAATGCCGCGTTCGGAGAGATGGCTAATAATTGCCCTGCGCACATCACCCATCCGCGGGGTGCAAAGTTGAATCCAAATGCGCAGATCGTTGCTAAATATACTTCCATAAAAATGTTTTTTTTAGTTTAGAATTTGGTTTAGTTCCTGGATGGGAATATTCCCTGAGTGGTGATAGTTGCCATTACCGCAAGGTATGGGTTCTGGGTGTTGAACGGGATCGTGTTTCCTACTATCGAAACCGACACATTCGGTGCTCCCAGGAATTGTGATCCGCCCGGTGTGTCAGTATACATGCTGGCCGAACCCCTCGCTGGTTTTGCACCCGCCGGGAACGCCCCGGTAGGACTTGTTGTTGTACCCTGGCCGCTGTTGGCTGCTATCTGCCCCGAAGCCGTGTGTGTGTGTGATGGCATATTGCTTGTCAACAGCGTCGCCGTCGGGCTGCCCAGCACTTCTCCTACTACCCATGAGGAGCCTTGTCCCAGGATCGATCTTCCGCGTAGGTCTGGCAATGCAAAATTATTGATGCCATTGCCACCGTAGAATGTCCCCAACAGCGAGAAAAGCGCCGGATTCGATGTAATCGGCAACAACTGCCCTGCGCATTGCAGGTATCCCCGCGGCGCAAAATTGAACGCGAAATATTGTACCATACCTAAAAATGGTGAATCCATAACTGTGTGTTTTTAAAGTGAAAAAAATGTCTTTATATGTTCAAACCTAATTTAAATTATGTTAACATAACACAGGCTGTCTTGAAGTTATTCCTAAATTAACATCACCTGATCATTGACAGCAACACATCCCTTCTTTGCGACAAGTTAGTAAAATATATTGTAAAATTTGAAAAATGTGGCGAATATTTCTACAGGTAAAAAACGGAATAATTCATAAATAATTGTTAAATACTTTTTTGTCGCGACATCGGATAGGAAGACTTCGGCAAGGTCAGCAACACCGTAAATATACTGTTTTTATGTTTTATCTCGCAAAAGAGAAAAGTGCAATTCTAACCTTCGCATATATAAAAGTGTAATTACAATTGCGGTTTAAAAGCCCGATAAGTCTTTAATTTGAATGGCCGTGAGTGAAACTCGCGAATAGAGATGCTATCTGACTAATCCTGGCAAGGTCGAACAATGTTCATGAGAAGCGAAAATTTGATTAGCAGCTTTTTACTTTTTTGTTATTTCCAATATGCAATTCAGAGCAGATCAATTGATTGTGGCCCAAAAACATTTTATCATAGCTCGCGGGCGGTCTGTGATGATGCAAAAACAGCACTATCATAAAACTTCATTTTTGCAGACTGAAAAATCAATAAGACCTTTATGTCGAAAAAGATAGGATGCTGCCCTCGTCCCGCCTCGTAGAGACGCAATGCTTGCGTCTCCACTCACGAAAGAAAAAAGCAAAACAACGGGGAGAAAAGTTTATTAGTTTCAGATGGGAAATAAAAAGGAAACGATGGGAAATTCAAAAAAGTAAAATGTATGCCGTTGCGGAAAGTCCCGTCAGGGCTTTGCAGGTAGGATCGCAGCAAAGGCTTTTTATCGGCATATTATTTCATCGGGTCTCGAATTTTTTTCAGAAAAAAATGAAATAACGCCAAAACAAACATCCCGTAGAGACGCAATGCTTGCGTCTCCACTCACGAAAGAAAAATGCGTTCCCTTCAGGGGTTTGGGGTATGTGATAATGATGTGATAATCGTGTAAATGTTTATATTAGCCACAGTCAATGGTTTCAGGCATTTCTCCTGCTCACATTATCCCGTTATTTTTTTCTTAACCAAATGGGATATTGCAACAATGAATATTTGAATGTAAACAGTCAACGCCTTCCTTTTGCACACGAAATTCAAAACATATTTTGAAAAACACCTATCCGAAAACATGGGGAAATGTGGGGAAATGATCGGGCAATACGTGGAATTTAAAACATTGATCTTCTGGCAATTAATTTTCTAAAACTTGTTTTATCCTCACGGGGAAATGATTCCTTTTCAAAAGTGCAGCAAGGCATCTGATGCTATTTGACAATAAAAAAAAGTGCAGGCTCATTGGCCCGCACTTAAATAAATATAAAATGAAGTATGTTACAGATTTCCTCTTTTCGCCTGCTCCCTTTCTATCGACTCAAACAATGCTTTGAAGTTACCGGCGCCAAAACTTTGCGCGCCCTTGCGCTGAATGATCTCAAAGAAAAGGGTAGGGCGGTCCTCCACCGGCTTAGTGAACAATTGCAGCAGGTAGCCCTCCTCGTCGCAGTCTACCAATATGCCAAGTTCCTGCAACGAACCCATGTCCTCGTCTATTTTACCGACCCTGTTTGGCAGCTCCTCATAGTAGGCATTCGGCGGCGGATCCAGGAATTCCACCCCACGTGATTTGAGGTCGCGTACGGTCTTTACAATATCGTTGGTCGCTATCGCAATATGCTGCACGCCCTCTCCTTCAAAAAAGTCCAGGTATTCTTCTATCTGCGATTTTTTCTTGCCCTCAGCCGGCTCATTGATCGGAAACTTCACAAACCCATTGCCATTGCTCATCACCTTGCTCATCAGCGCCGAATATTCAGTATTAATTTGCTTATCATCAAATGTCAATATGTTCACAAACCCCATTACGTCCTCGTACCATTTTATCGTCGGGTTCATCCGGCCCCAGCCCACATTCCCCACGCAGTGGTCCACATGCAGTAGTCCGGCATCCTTGGGGTTATATGCGCTTTTCCACTCCTTGTATCCCGGCAGGAAGATGCCATTGTAATTCTTGCGTTCCACAAACAGGTGCACGGTTTCACCATAGGTGTAGATGCCGCTCATGCGCACCTCGCCATGTTCATCTGTTTTGGTGGTCGGCTCCATATAAGATACCGCCCCGCGGCTCACAGTTTCGTCGTAAGCTTTGTAGGCATCATCAACCCATAGCGCCAGTATTTTCACACCGTCGCCATGTTTATATATATGTTCCGATATCGGGTTCTTGGACTGTAGCGGCGTCGTAAGCACAAGCCTGATCTTGCCCTGCTTCAGCACATAAGACGCTACATCGCGCACGCCCGTTTCAGGCCCGGCATACGCCAGCGACTGAAAGCCGAATGCAGTTTTATAAAAGTGTGCGGCCTGTTTGGCATTGCCCACATATAGTTCTATATGGTCAGTTCCGTTTATTGGCAAAAAATCCTTTGCCTGCATCATCTTCTGACTGGCGGTTAGTGTTTCCATTTTTTATCGTTTATATTTTTAACCTTGGATTTAAAATCTTACAAATGCTTAACTACCTCTCTAACTGCCATCAACTATCAACAACTAATATCTACTAACTGCTATCTACCATCTACCATCTACCATCTACCATCTACCATCTACTACCTACTACCTACTATCTACTATCTACTATCTACTATCAACTACCTACTACCTACTATCTCCCCCTCACTCTATCCAGCTATAAACATAACTATCATCCTCTATGCCTACCGCGTCCTTCGTCATTATCAGCGGGTGGAAAGTATCCACCATCACAGCAAGTTCTTTTGTCTCTTTTGCGCCTATGCTCTTCTCTACGGTGCCAGGGTGCGGCCCATGCGGAATGCCCGCCGGGTGAAGTGTTATCATGCCGCGCTCCACATGCTTGCGGCTCATAAAGTCACCATC
>CAYNGS010000346.1:0-4228 GCA_964396625.1 uncultured Flavipsychrobacter sp. | reverse complement strand
GATCTCCTCCATAATGTCCTCAAGGGTAATGATACCTGAGGTGCCGCCAAACTCGTCGACAACTATTGCGAGATGAATGCGTTTCTGTTGGAACTCTTTGAGCAGGTCTTCAATGAGCTTGCTTTCGTGTACGAAGTAGGCATTGCGGATGAGGGTATGCCAGTCGAAGTTATCGTCTTTGTCGATGTGTGGCAGAAAGTCCTTCGTATGAATAACCCCGGCCACCTTGTCGAGGTTCTCCTTGTACACCGGCAGGCGCGAATAACCCACCTCAAGGCAATAATTCCTGATCTCGGTGAATGTGGAATCATAATCAAGCGCGCTGACATCCATGCGGGTGCGCATCACCTGCTTGGCTGAAATATTGCCAAACTTGAGGATGCCCTTGAATATATTCACTTCTTCCCGTGTGGCGGTATGGCCTACGGTAAGCTCTATAGCATGTTCAAAATCTTCGTTGCTGATATTCTTGTTCGACTTCACGCCAAGCCGGCCCTCTATGTAGCTGCTTGAATTGACAAGCGTGCGGCTTATCGGTTTAAAAATACCCATCAGCACCCGCACATATGAGGCAGAAAACAGTGCCATCCTCAGGTTGTTCTGGGTGGCATATACCTTTGGAAGTACCTCGCCAAAAAGAACCAGCAGAAAGGTGACGCATACCACTTGTATCAAAAATGAAACGATCGCATTTATAGACGGCGACATCAGCGCCCGTATCAGCACATTGGTGGAGATAACTATGGCTATATTGATAAAGTTGTTGGCCACAAGTATCGTAGCAAGTAGCAGTTTGGGCTGTTCCAGTAGTTGTGAGGCAAGCCGGGCGTTGGACTTTTCTTTTGTTTTCAGAAAATTAATATCCTTGGCAGACAAGGAGAAATAAGCGGTCTCAGCCCCGGCAATTACTGCAGACATCAGCAGCAGGAGCAGGATAGCTATGGTAAGTATGGTAATATTTGATGCGGAAAAATTCCCGGCAGAAATATCCAGGAGCAATGTTGTAAGATTCGCGTCGCCTTCGGTGCTTTCCAAGTGTATAATAGTTTGGTGATTGTATCAAAATTAAAAAAAGGGACAGAAACAAAATGCTTCTTACCCTTTTATTAATGCATTATAATATAAAATTAAAACGGAAGGTCATCTTTAGTAATATTACCGCCAATCGCTCCGTTGTCGAAATTTATGTCCGGTATCGCAGTGTCAGTGGCCGGGGACTCGGTTCCATGACCATCCGTGCTATCCTTCCGCTTGTCCAGCATCACGAGGTTGTCTCCCACTATTTCTGTGCTAAACCGCCTGTTTTTATCCTTATCCTCCCAGTTGCGTGTCCTTATCCTGCCTTCTATAAATACCAGGCTCCCTTTGTGGAGGTATTTCTGTGCCAGTTCTGCCAGGCCGCGCCATAGTACAATTGTGTGCCATTCAGTCTGAGAAACCAGCGTCCCGTTCTTGTCCTTATAGGTCTCTGTAGTTGCCAATGGAAACTTTGCCACGGCTATATTTCCTTCCAGGTATTGCAGGTCCGGTTCGCGCCCCAGGTTCCCGATCAATACCACTCTGTTTACGCCTCTCATGATAGTTTCAAATTTTCAAATAATAAAAATTATAACCTAATGACTTCTAAAAGTATAAATTATTTTCTAAAAAAGAAACTACTGTCTTGGGGAAAGCTGCTTTTTTGAGGTCGTCTTTATCCATCCAGCGGCCGTTTGGGTCGCTTATTTTTGGTCTTTTTGCGAGCTTAACGGAGAAAAAACGACTCTCAATGACCTGGTGGGTCAGTCGCTGGCTCGACCGGCCTTCGTATTTGATATTATCATATAATATGGTGAGCTCCTTAAGTCGTTTGTGCTTCGTTAACTCATCCACGCTCAGTGGATTATCGTCCTCGATCAGGAAGGGTTCATGCAGATTTGCCCATATGTCTTTTTCGATACGCTTGCGTATCCATACCCCGCCTTTGTATGTTAGTAAAATATAATGAAAATAGCGGGTTCTGACCGATTGCTTTTTGCTCCGAACGGGAAGGACGTCGATAAGATCCTGGTCAAAAGCAGCGCATTTTTTTTGGACCGAGCAATCACTGCATAACGGACTTCTCGGTGTGCAGACCGTGGCTCCGAGGTCCATAATGGCCTGGTTGTATGCGGCGCTATCCTTTGTATCCAGCAGATCCTGGGCAAGGCTGGCGAAATATTTTTTCCCCTCTGTGGTGTCGAACGGAATATCAATGCCAAAGTAGCGGGACAGCACGCGGTATACGTTGCCGTCTACCACTGCATGCGGCAGCCCAAATGCAAAAGACGATATGGCGGCTGCAGTGTATGGGCCAATGCCTTTCAGTTGCAAAAGTCCATTATAATTCGAAGGGAAGCGACCATCTAATTCTTTTGAAATGTATCGTGCGGTAGCCAGCATGTTCCGGCAGCGGTTATAGTAGCCCAGTCCCTGCCAAAGCCGGAACGCCCGGTCATCGGTAGATGCGGCCATTATATCTACGGTAGGATAAGCTTCGGTGAAGCGCAGATAGTACGGCAGTCCTTGTTGCGCGCGTGTCTGCTGCAATATTACCTCGGAAAGCCATATCTTATATGGGTCCTGTTCATTTTTCCAGGGCAGGCTGCGGTTATTGGCGGTGGCATGCCAATTGGTGAGGTGGGTTGTAAAGTATATTTTTTTATTGTTATTTATCTCCATTTACAGTTGCAAATTACGGACATAACGCCTTTTATTTTTCTTATAAAAAAATCGCGGCTATCCGTTACTTTTGCTCACAATTTCCCGAAGGCAAATGGACATTAATAATCTGAAAGAGATGGCCACACAGGTGCGCCGAGACATAGTACGCATGGTGCATAAAGTGCAGAGCGGCCACCCCGGTGGGTCGCTGGGCTGTGCAGATTTTATGACTGCACTCTATTTTAATATCATGGAGCGCAAGCCCGGATTTGACATGGACGGCATCGGTGAGGATATTTTCTTTTTGTCGAATGGCCATATTTCCCCGGTCTTTTACAGCGTGCTGGCCCGCTCCGGCTATTTCCCGGTCAGCGAACTGGCGACTTTCCGTCATATAAATTCACGCCTGCAGGGTCATCCCGCTACGCATGAGCATCTGCCGGGCGTTCGCATAGCAAGCGGCTCCCTTGGCCAGGGTATGAGCGTGGCCTGCGGAGCGGCCCTCGCAAAAAAAATGAATAACGACAGCCACATCGTGTATTCCCTGCATGGCGACGGTGAACTGCAGGAAGGCCAGAACTGGGAGGCGATGATGTTTGCTGCCCATCATAAGATAGACAACCTGATCGCCACCGTAGATTATAACGGACAGCAGATAGACGGCCCCACCGCGGTAGTGATGAGCCTCGGTTCACTAAAGGATAAGTTTGAAGCGTTTGGGTGGCAGGTAATGGAGATGAACGGCAATGATGTGGAAGATGTGCTGAAGATGATGGCTAAAGCAAAGTCAGCCACGGGGAACGGCAAGCCGATATGTATGCTCATGCACACGGTGATGGGCAAGGGTGTCGGCTTTATGGAAGGCACTCACGAGTGGCATGGCAGCGCACCGAGCGATAAGCAACTGGAGGAAGCCTTGAATCAATTACCAAAAACATCTTACGGCGACTATTAAACTTGTAAAAAGGGACGATCAACCTCAACTGTTGCCGTGTGATGGCTTACTACCGGGGCCGGTCGGCAACTCAACGGTAAACGTGCTACCCTTATCTATCTCGCTCGTTGCAGATATAGAGCCATTGTTAGCCCTAACAAAGTCATAGCAAAGCAGCAGTCCCAGCCCGATACCTCTTTCACCGCCGGTACCATAGGTCGTATTGTTTGCCGTGGCAGTAAAAATTTTGCTCAGTTGTTCCGGTGTCATACCTACACCATTGTCGGTTACCGTTACTTGAACTTTTTCCTTACTGCCCCTGGCTGAGATCGTAACTGTGCCGTCGGCGGGTGTAAATTTAACAGCATTGCTCAGCAGGTTTCGTATCACTATATCTATTTGCCCGGCATCACAGTAAGCCACGAGGTATGGTTCGATCTTGTTCACTAAACTGATATTTTTGCCGCCAACCGTGTCGTCGTTAAGCAGGTGTATGTTCTGGCTTGCAATGTTGTACAGGTTTACGATGGTCGGTTTAGAAGCGATCTTTCCATGAAAGTAGCTTTTCGCCCAGTTCAGCAGATTGTCGAGCAGGATATTTACTGAGCCGAG
>CAYNGS010000345.1:0-4231 GCA_964396625.1 uncultured Flavipsychrobacter sp. | reverse complement strand
TTATAAAACATATAATCCTGTGCGATAAGGATTCCCGAGGTTTTTCAAATTTTTATAACAAATAATGTTACCCTAACCCCAAAATATTGAGCTAATTTCGCGGCACCAAACGACCGGTTAAAACTCCTTTTTACGTTAGCCGGGAGTTGCCAGATCACTAACAAACAGACAAATACTAACTGATGAAAAAAACATTGCTAATAACCGGGGGAGCAGGTTTTATCGGCTCACATGTGGTACGACTGTTCGTGCAGCAATATCCCGATTATAAAATACTAAACCTGGATGCCCTGACCTATGCGGGGAACCTTGAAAACCTCAAAGACATAGAGAATGCTCCAAATTACAGCTTTATAAAGGCGGATATTACCGATGCGGCGGCGATGATGAGCATTTTTGAATCAAATAATTTTGATGGCATCATACACCTGGCGGCAGAGAGCCATGTGGACCGCTCCATTACCGACCCGAATGCGTTCATACAGACGAACGTAATGGGCACTGCCAACCTGCTGAATGCTGCAAGAGCGACTTGGAAGGGAAATTTTGAGGGGAAGCGGTTTTATCATGTCTCCACCGATGAAGTTTATGGCTCACTTGGCGCTGAGGGGTTTTTCCTGGAAACGACCCCTTATGATCCGCAGTCGCCCTACTCTGCTTCCAAAGCATCGTCTGACCATTTTGTGCGGGCTTATGGCAATACGTATGGCCTTCCGTTTGTGATCTCCAATTGCTCCAACAACTACGGGCCAAATCATTTTCCTGAAAAACTAATACCGCTTTTTATTAACAACATACGCAACAACAAACCACTGCCCGTATATGGCGATGGCAAGTATACCCGCGACTGGCTGTATGTAATAGACCATGCACGCGCCATAGACATGGTGTATCACAAGGGCGGCAATGGCGAAACATACAATATAGGGGGCTTTAACGAATGGCAGAACATAGAGCTGGTGAAACTGCTGTGCAAGGAAATGGATACGAAGCTGGGGCGCGCGCCGGGCGAATCGGAAAAGCTGATCACTTATATTAAGGACCGGCCGGGCCACGACCGCAGGTATGCAATAGACGCAAACAAGATAAATAAAGAATTAGGCTGGTATCCGTCGGTGACTTTTGAAGAAGGATTGAGCAAGACCATTGACTGGTACCTTGCGAATGAAGAGTGGCTGAACGAAGTCACGTCGGGAAATTATCAACATTACTACGAGAACCAGTATAGTCGCTAGCCGTTAGTCGTGGGCGGTTTATTTGGAAAAGAAGTAAATTAGCGCGTGGTCAACAAGAAATTTGAAGACCTTATTGGCCGGCAGAGAGCAGAAGACCTAGCAGTGAACGTTTATGGCAGCACTAAGGGAAATAAGGGATTTTAGTTTTCGGACTCAAATTTGCAGCGCAAGTGTTCCTGTTTCAAACAATATTGCTGAAGGCTTCAACAGGAGTTCCGACGTAAATTTTGTCCGCCTTTTATATATTGCCGCCGGTTCGGTCAGCGAAGTGAGATGAATGTGCTACCCGGCCGGACGACTGAAATATATCACTGACGAGGAAAAGCGAGACTTATTGACAATACGAATGAAGTTTCAAAAATAATTCGCGGACTAATAAAATCAATCAAGGAAGAATAATCAATACGTTGGACGACTAACTACTAACCGCTAAGGACGACATGAAAGGAATCATACTGGCCGGGGGATCCGGCACACGCCTCTACCCGCTCACTATTGCGGTAAGCAAACAACTGATGCCGGTATTTGACAAACCGATGGTGTACTACCCATTGTCGACACTGATGCTGGCTGGCATCAGGGAAATACTTATCATCACCACCCCGGAAGACCAGCCGGCATTCAGGAAATTATTGGGCGATGGCAGCCAGATAGGTTGCCGGTTTGAATATGTGATACAGCCGCGGCCTGAGGGGCTGGCGCAGGCATTTGTGCTGGGCGCAGATTTTATCGGGAAGGACCCGGCGGCATTGGTGCTGGGTGACAATATATTTTACGGATCGGGCATGGGCACACTGCTGAAAAATAAAGCAAACCCGGACGGCGCGGTGGTGTTTGCGTACCAGGTGCATGACCCGGAGCGATATGGCGTGGTGGAATTTGACAAGAGCTACCGCGTGCTAAGCATAGAGGAGAAGCCGGAAAAACCGAAGTCGAACTATGCGGTGCCGGGGTTGTACTTTTACGATAACGATGTAGTGGCCATTGCCAAAGCCATAAAGCCATCGCACCGGGGCGAACTGGAGATCACCGATGTGAACAGAGTGTACCTTGAAAAGGGCAAGCTGGAGGTGGGTGTGCTGGACAGGGGTACTGCATGGCTGGATACCGGTACATTCGACTCACTTATACAGGCCGGAGAATTCATTGAAGTGATAGAAAAGCGGCAAGGGTTGAAAATAGGCTGTATAGAAGAGATAGCCTACCGCAATGGCTGGATAGATGACGAGCAGATGAATAAACTTGCCAACATTTACATGAAGAGCGGTTATGGTGTGTATCTGAATAAGCTGATCGGGAATATATAAGATCAGGCTAACTCAGCCCCTGCGTTCATCACCAAATTCACCCCGTTTATTTGCTGTGAGGCTCTTGTAAAAAACTGAACAGCGTCTGCCACTTCATCGGTGGTCAGCAGCTTTTGCAGCGGATGGCCGGCTATCATTTGTTCTATTATTCTTTCGTCGGTATCGCCAGTGAGGTTGGTGCGCATAAAGGCCGGGGAAATGCAATTTGAGGTAATGTTGAATTTGATGCACTCGGTAGCCCACGATCTGCTCATAGCGAGCAGGTAAGATTTCTCGGCCGCATACTGCGACCACCCGATAGGCGGCTTGCCTATAACGGCGGTGGAAATGATATTGATGATCTTTCCGAATTTCTTTTTGCGGAATATTCTTATCGCCTCCCGGGTGATGCGGAGCGTGGGAACGATATTTTGTTCAAAGCCCTTTGAAAAAACGCCAGGCTCTGTCTTATAGAAGTGCTCCTTGTGCATGCTGCCAAAGGCATTGTTGACCAGCACATCTATATCTAAACCGGTCATGGCATTGATCAGCGTATCCACAGAAGACGGGTCGTGGAAATCGCAAGGAAAACTTTTTGTATTTGCGTAAAGGGCCTCGGTCTCTTTGGCGGCTGCAGATGAGCTTGCGTAAGTGAAATAAACCGTATTGCCACTATCCCCTGCAAGGACCTTTACTATTGAGGCCCCGAGGCCTGAAGCGCCACCTGTGACAAGAATATTCATAATAATAAGCCTATTTGAATTTCACCTTTAGCTACTTTCTTTCCTTCAGCGTTCTTAAAATTAAATTTGAACTCAAAAGTATTTACCGACTCGAAAACGCCGGTGATCTCTGCATGGAATTCCAGTTCTTCATTCAGATAGACCGGCAGTGAAAACTTAATGCTTTGCGCCTGCATGATGACATTCTTCAATGGCAGGCACTCGCCAACAAAGAACGACAGGAAACCGTTCAAAATGTTTCCGTGCATCACGGGCCCTTTAAAACCTTTCGAAACCGCAAAGGCACCGTCTGTATGCAATGGGTTCCTGTCGCCAAATGTTTGGATAAAGCCATCGTAAACGCCCGGCGTCACTGTAAACGCATGTGTATATATATCTCCCTGCTGCATCAGGCGTTCAGGCGTTTTTCAATTGCGGTGCACATTTCACCCACGTTCTTCCACTCGTTGATCTCGGTACTGTTGAAACGGATCTTAAAGTGTTTTTCGATAGCAACGATCAGTTGAATATGGTTTAAAGAATCCCATTCGTCCACGTCATTCGCATTTGTGGAAGGGGCTAATTTTATATGCTCATCATCCAGTACATCTATAAATATGGTGTTGACTTGTTCCAGTATTGAATTGAAGTCCATGCTTTATTTTTTATTGTTTATAAAAGTAGGCCTTTTCTCATAGTTCGCAACACCGGCAACCCACTTGTCATTCAGCGGCGCGAAGTCCAGGCTTGCATAGTGGTCCCTGACTATGCCGTTCTTCTTTGTGGGTATATACTCCCCTGCCACCGTTTCAAAATTACCGGCGCGGGCCAGCTCCATGATACAGTTCAGTGTAAAGTTTTCCATACCCCGCTTCAACACCCGGCAACACATGATCCAGGAAACAATAAACAGGGTTTTATAGTCCTGCATCCATAAAATAACGATGCCGATAAGGCCATGATCTCCGAAACGGTCTTCGAGCGTCAA
>CAYNGS010000344.1:0-4234 GCA_964396625.1 uncultured Flavipsychrobacter sp. | reverse complement strand
AGTCGGCGCTTTTGGCGAAATATTGTATATTTGTAGACATAAATTTTATTATAAATGACCGTTCATTCTTTTCAGGAGCATTTCGATGACCTGATCGACAGGGAAGTAACCATTGAGCCTAAGGACTGGATGCCGGACGACTATCGGAAGACGCTGATAAGGCAGATATCACAGCATGCCCACAGCGAGATAGTTGGTATGCTGCCGGAGGGCAATTGGATAACCCGTGCGCCAAGCCTGCGCCGGAAGGCAGTACTGCTGGCCAAGGTGCAGGATGAGGCGGGACATGGTTTGTACTTGTATAGCGCAGCGGAAACGCTGGGCATAAGCCGAGATGAAATGTATGACCAACTGCACAGCGGGAAAGCTAAATATTCTTCTATATTTAATTACCCGACACTTACATGGGCCGACATGGGCGCCATTGGCTGGCTGGTAGATGGTGCAGCTATCATGAACCAGGTGCCGTTATGCCGAACGTCATATGGCCCTTATGCGAGGGCTATGGTGCGGGTCTGTAAGGAAGAGAGTTTTCACCAGCGACAGGGGTTTGAAATAATGCTTACGTTGTCGCATGGTACCGATGTGCAGAAAAAAATGGCCCAGGACGCCTTTAACCGTTGGTGGTGGCCATCCCTGATGATGTTTGGCCCGCCGGATGCCGAGAGCCCGCATACCGCGCAGAGTGTAAGGTGGCGCATAAAACGCCTCACAAACGATGAATTGCGTCAGAAGTTTGTAGACGTGACCGTGGAACAGGCAAAGGTACTAGGTCTTGACGTGCCGGATAAAGATCTTAAGTGGAATGAGGAACGTGGGCATTACGATTTCGGAGCCATTGATTGGGAAGAGTTCAAAAATGTAGTTAAGGGCAATGGTCCATGCAATAAGCAGCGCCTCGAGACACGAAAGAGCGCGTGGGAAGAAGGTAAATGGGTGCGTGATGCTGCTATGGCAAACGCCCGGAAACGGAAGGAAAGAAACGAAAAGGCTGCGAAGGCGGCATAATAATTTCATCGGCATTTCGCGGCCGATGCTAACTCATCAATGTATGTCACAGGAAATTAAAAACAGTAACAAAAGCGAATGGCCGTTGTGGGAAGTATTCATTCGCAGTAAGGCAGGCCTGGATCACAAACACGCTGGCAGCCTGCACGCTGCAGATGCCCAGATGGCAATGGAGAATGCCAGGGATGTATATACCCGGCGAATGGAAGGGGTGAGCATATGGGTGGTGGAAAGCAAGTATATCCATGCTTCCGATCCCGATGAGGCTGAGTCGCTCTATGACCCTGCAAATGACAAAATATACAGGCACCCCACTTTTTACAACCTTCCTGACGAGGTAAAATACATGTAGGCCTAAAGTACCCTTAATGAACAATAACAACGCTATTTTAGATTATACTTTACGCCTTGCCGACGATGCGCTTATCATTGGCCAGCGCCTCGGCGAATGGTGCGGGCACGGGCCGGTACTGGAGCAGGATATTGCCCTCACCAACGCGGCGCTCGACCACCTGGGCAGAGCGCGTAGCCTTTACCAGTCTGCGGCCGATCTGTTCAACCAGCTTCCACAGGACGAAAGAATAAAAGTGTTTATGTCCGTGGCTATTCAAAACCTGGTAGCGGCAGGCGGGAAACTGGATGAAGACGACCTGGCCTATCTGCGCGATGGGTGGGATTTCAGAAATGTACTGCTTGTGGAGCAGCCCAATAATGATTGGGCTTACACCATTGCACGGTCATTCTTCTATGATGCGTTCAACTTTTATTTTTTCGCTGCGCTGCAGGAAAGCTCGGTTGAAACGCTCGCTGCAGTCGCCGAAAAGTCATTGAAGGAAGTTACGTATCACCTGCGTTGGAGCAGTGAGTGGGTCATTCGTCTTGGAGATGGTACAGATGAGAGTCATGAACGAATGCAAAAGGCGGTAAACGAATTGTGGATGTATACCGGTGAGTTGTTCCTGATGAACGAAACTGATAAATCCCTTTTGCAGCAAAATATAGGGGTAGATCTCTCAAAAATAAAGCCCCTTTGGCTGGAGCGCGTCAGGTCAGTTTTTAACGAGGCCACAGTTAATGTTCCCGCGGAAACATGGATGCAGCACGGTGGAAAAGAAGGGCGCCACACGGAGCATCTCGGGTACATACTTGCCGATCTGCAGTTCCTGCAGCGCACCTACCCGGGTATGGAATGGTGATCGCCTTCATTTAATTCGAATAGCTTTAGTTTTTACATTGCTGAATGATATCACGCGCCATATACCTTATTTCCGTTGTGTTGATGTTTTACACGTCATTTTTCTTTTACCACAGGTGGAAGAACCCCGGTACTGAGGCGGCGATCTCGTGGGATGTTTCAGGTTATTACTGGTACCTGCCGTCCATTTTTATTTACAATGATCTGAGGCATCAGTCTTTCAAAGACCATATCCTTGATAAGTACAAACCCACCAATAATGAGTTTCAGCAGGGCGTTAAGTGCGAAAATGGGAACTATGTAATGAAGTATTCTTCGGGCATGGCCCTGATGTACTTCCCTTTTTTTATCGCAGCTCATTTTTTGGCAGGCCCGTTAGGATATCCGGCCGACGGCTTTTCGGCGCCCTACCAATTTGCCATTCAATTGGGCGGTTTTTTAGTGTCGATCCTGGGCCTCTGGTATTTGAGAAAACTGCTCCTGATCTCCTACAACGACACGGTTGTAGCAATCGTTCTTTTTCTGCTCGTGGTAGGCAGTAACTATCTTATTTTTACGACCATAGATGCCGGTATGTCCCACTGCTGGCTGTTTACTGTCTATGTATTCCTGCTGCTAAATACGCACTATTACTACCGTGATTTTAAAGCAAAGTATGCGTTACGCATTGGCTTGCTTGTGGGGCTTGCCACACTTACAAGACCCACAGATATATTGTCGTGTATTATACCCGTTTTGTGGGGCATGGAGTCTGTCTCCTTCAGTGCAATACAAAAGAGGTTAGCACTTTTGATGGCAAATTACAGGTCGTTGTTGTTGGCAATTATTTGTGCCGGAGGCGTCATTTTTATACAGCTTGCCTATTGGAAATATGCGTCGGGCCATTGGTTGTTTTACAGCTATGTCGACCAGAAATTATACTTCCGGTCGCCCAACTTCTTTAATTATACATTCAGTTACCGCAGCGGGTGGCTTGTTTATGCACCCATAATGGTATTTGCATTTATCGGCATTATCCCGTTCCTTAAATGGGGGAAGAACAGGGTAGCGATACTATCGTTCTTTTTGCTCAACTACTACGTTGTGTGCGCCTGGTCGGTGTGGTGGTATGGTGGCAGGGCCATGCTGCAAAGTTACCCTGTGCTGTTATTTCCGATGGCTGAACTCGTAAAGTTCGTCTTGACCCGGAAGCTCTGGCTTGGCTTACTGATACCCGTTGTTGCTGTGTTTGTCTATTATAATATATGGACGATATTCGGAGCCGGCCGACTCGGTTTCAGTGCAGAGATGAACAAGGCGCTTTTCTGGCGCATTGTGGGCAGATGGAAAGTGCCGTCCTATGTAGTACTTTTGGCAGATAACCCCGACTTGTTTGAAGGTAAGCCGGTTAATGAACAGCTTATTTACAAAGATGATTTTGCGGAGGACACTGGCGCTCTTTATAGGCCGCACAAAGTGGGTAACGGCAAAACTTTGACTCTGGACAACGACCACCGGTACAGCCATTATTATAAGTTACCGTTCCGGCGGGCTAATGAGCAATGGCTAAGAGCCCAGGCCCGGTTCACCGGTACATTTAAGGAGTGGCACGTTTGGTATATGGCCGAATTCAACATCAGCTTGCTGAATAAGGGGGCATTGGTGAAATCGCATATGATCAAGGTTCATCGGATCATGGATCCCTGGGAAAGCGAAAATATTTCCATATTTATGAAACTTCCTGACCAGAAATTTGACTCGGTTTATATTCTGTTTTCGAATGGTGGCAGTGAGTTCCCGATATCTGTGGACAGTTTAAAAATATGGTCGTTTAATGAGAAGTAGCTATTTATCAGCCTAAAATAAATTTTCTGTGCAATGATCGTATCGCTTGTATTGCCTTGTTACAATCCGCCCGTAGGGTGGGAACAAAATGTTTGTTCCCGCTTTCAGGCATTTTGCAGCAGGATAGGAACGCAGGCGGAGCTGGTGCTGGTATTGGACGGTGACAGCGCTACTGTAAATGATACTGCGTTGTCCTTCCTAAAGCAA
>CAYNGS010000343.1:0-4237 GCA_964396625.1 uncultured Flavipsychrobacter sp. | reverse complement strand
AAAATCATAGCCTTGACTTCTAAATAATGAAAAAATGACAGCTGAAACCGACCTGATGGCGTGAGCCAACAAGCGATAAGTATGGCGCAAAAAATGTACCGGATTTTAGAGAATTACCCACATTTTTGATAGCCGAATTTGCTACAAGACGGACGGGAATGCCGTTTTGGGGTTTTGGAAAATGTGGAAAAATAATTGGGTGAAAAACATTGCTGCCAATAGTGGTAATTTTACCCGATGGCCGATGTGCATAGCAAGGAAACCCGCAGCTACAATATGAGCCGCATAAAGGGCAAGGACACAAAACCTGAAATGCTGGTGCGCCGGTTTCTGCATACACATGGGTTCAGATACAGACTGCACGTAAAAAAACTACCGGGGAATCCGGATATGGTATTGCCTAAGTATAAGACGGCAATTTTTTATTCACGGCTGTTTCTGGCACGGACATGAAGGATGCAAATATTATGTGGTGCCAAAAACACGAACCGAGTGGTGGCTGAATAAAATAAACGGCAACATAGACAACGATAAAAAAGCCGTTAAGGCACTAAAGAATGATGGATGGAAAATCATCACTCTTTGGGCGTGCGGGCTTAAGCCATCAGTAATAAATACAACTCTAAATTCTCTTCTAAAAAAGCTCAGTTAACTTATTCACATCTTTCGCAACGTGACTCATAGTCGAATGTGACAAAAGCACCAACCCGTATTTTCGACAAATGACAGGCTTATACATTCTTTTATTGAACGACCAGCCAGTGACCTGCCCCAACTGTAGTAGTAGAACTGACTTTTATGAATTTGTGTACAAGAACGAAGAATACCAAATTCACTTCTGCAAAAATCGGGATTGCGGGATAGCATTTCTTACTAGGGAGGATGAAAATTTTATACCTTAATGGTATGAAAGAAGGGCAAACACTCTGGTCTAGGGAAGAATTAATCTTAGCCGTGAATCTTTACTGCAAATTACCATTTGGCAAAATGCATAAAGGCAACAATGAAATAATAGGACTCGCTGCAATTGTAGGTCGTACCCCTTCTTCCATTGCACTTAAGCTTGGCAATTTTGCGAGTTTCGACCCTACCCTTCAGGCAAGAGGCATAAAGGGCGCTTCAAATGCCAGCAAACTGGACAGAGAAATATGGGATGAATTTTACGACAATTGGGATGCAGCGCTGATAGAAAGCGAAAAGCTGATGGCTAAAGTAAAAAATACAACTGTAGAAAAGCTCAACAACATTGACATTAGCGACATTCCCAAAGAAGGACTGGAAAAGAAACGGCTGGTGAAAACAAGGATCAACCAGTGCATTTTTAGGAATATTATTTTAGCCACTTACAATAACAGGTGCTGCATTACCGGTATCTCAAACCCGGAATTACTTATCGCTAGTCATATACTACCGTGGAGCAAAGACGAAAAGAACAGAATGAACCCTATGAATGGCTTGGCCTTAAATGCTTTGCATGACAAGGCTTTTGAAGTTGGGCTGATTACAATTGACGCTGACACTTATAAGATCAAAATATCATCATCATTAAATAAGAAGAACGTACCAAGCAGCATTAAGGATAATTTTTTTGATTATGAAGGGAAAGAAATTTTGTTGCCGGATAAGTTTTTGCCAGATAAGGGATTTTTAAAAGTACATAATACATCGAGATTTAAAAGTTAGTTTTTTGCTTACCAACACTCCTCCTAATCGGATTACGGGATAAAGAAACTGAGCGACCGGTGAATATTACTTTTTTGTTACGGGTGCCGCCTTTTTAGTGGCTGTAGATTTCTTAACGGGAGTAGCTAGTTTCGTCGTAATCATATTTTTTGGTTTCCAAATAAAATCCTCCAATATTCTTAACCTATCTCTGATCGACGAAGCATCGTTGGTCCCTTTTACAGACATGCGGTCAAACTCAATAAAATCATAATTTACATTATCTAAATCGTTTGCGGCCAGTTCTTTATTTTTCTTTATTTCATCTCGAAAATCTAACAATTTTTGTCTCGTTATTTTACCGCGGTTATCTTTAATTGAATCACGATAAGCTAAATAATAAATTGGAATAAAAGTTATTGTAAAAGATGAGGGACACGGCATGACTAGAAAGATTTATGTACTTACCAACATCGACGATTGCCAGCGACGTCCGGTGCCATAGTCTGCTGCGGAAAAAAGATAACAAGGTAACCACTACGCCAAATAAATGCTACCGACTCACCACAACCTTCCCGGTCCAGGTTCGGTTGCCAGATGTGGCCCGGTAAATATAGAGGCCTGCCGGATAATCGCTGACATTGATTTTGGCTGCGGCATTGTTTGATGTTAGCTGCTGTGTCATAAGACGGCCGGTAATATCCATCAATTTTATTGTGCTGTTTGCCGGCGATGGGAATTCGAAATACAGCATATCACGGGCCGGTACCGGGTACACTTTTATTACTTTTTCCTTTTCCGTTGAGGGGATGCCGGCGCCATGCTTATCCATCCGCACCACCCAATAATCCGAGTTACCATGGGCTCCTGATACGTCCCCATTATAAGAATGTGCATCCACTAATACAATATAACCGCTGTCTGCGGTCTGCCTGATATCGCTGGCGTAGTCTTTATCGGTGCCACCGAGGGTCCGCCGCCATTCAATAGCCCCTGTATCGTCCAGCTTAACAACCCAGGCATCATAAGACCCGTGGTTCCCGGTTATATCGCTGTCGGTAGAGTTCGTATAGCAGGCAAGCGCGTAGCCGCCGTCGAGTGTTTGTATAATTTTTGCAGGCTCGTCGTCACCGCTGCCACCGTAGGTCTTGCTCCATTGCAATGTACCTGCCGCGCTGAGTTTGATAACCCAAATATCGTAGTCTCCATAGTTATGCATCACATCTCCATTTGCCGACCTCGACGTGCCCGCTACAATATATCCGCCATCAGCGGTCTGCGCAATGCTCTCCGCCTCGTCAACGTCTGATCCCCCAAAGTACTTTTGCCAAACCACGCCGCCAGTGTCATCGAGTTTCACTACCCATAAGTCGCGGTTTGCCGTTGGCGTCGATATGCTGTCTGCGTTAGAATATCCGGCGATCACATAGCCGTTGTCAGTAGTTTTGCAAATGCTGTTCGCCCAGTTGATACCGGTATCCCCTATGGCCTTTTGCCAGACCAAACCACCCGTATCGTCTATTTTCACGATCCACGCATCACTGATTCCATGGGAGTTTGTTATATCTCCGTCGTTGGATAATGTTCCGCCTGCGAGCACAAACCCTCCGCCATTGGCAGGCACCATACCATAGAGTAAATCCGGATTGGAACCGCCAAAGGTTTTCTCCCATTGCAGATCGCCAATAGAGTCAATGGCAAATATCCAGTAGTCGGGTGATGAGTGCGGATAAGGTAACCCGTGTAAACCTGTGACCTCAAAATCAGAAGAACCACTATACCCCGCAACGACATAGCCGCGGCCTTTTCTCATGATCACGCTGGCAGACTCGCTGCCTGAGCCGCCATAACATTGTTCCCAGCTAATTGCCCCATAGTCATTCGTCTTTACCAGCCAGATATCTGTATTTCCGTAGCTCGTCCCGATCACATCACCATCGCCGGAATTGGAAAAGCCCGCAAGGATAAAACCTCCATCGACACCCTCATCCACAGATGCCGGGGCATCAATACTCGTACCTCCATAGCAGTGCTGCCACTGAACAGGGGGTGCCTGGCCGCTCACGTCAGGCGACCACGCCAGTATGCCCAATACTATCACTAATCGTAGAAAAACCACTCGCACGTAATTGATTTCAAAATATATAAATCATGTTAAAAAAGTACTCATCATCCTGCTTACAGACGTATAATTAACACCAAATCTTGGGTTTCAGCCATTATTTTTGCGTGCAACATAATAAAGGAATCAAAAGGCAGTTATAGTGTTGTTCGCATTAATAAATAACATAACTTTGCGAACATTTTAATAAAAATCATTTATGAGCACAATGACTCGTTCACAGATCGACTTCAAACTTCCTTACAAGGTTAAGGATATAAGCCTTGCAGAGTGGGGCCGCAAAGAAATAAGACTTGCTGAGGCAGAGATGCCCGGCCTGATGGCAATTCGCGCTGAATATGGCGACAAGAAACCATTGAAGGGCGCCCGCATAGCGGGATGCCTGCACATGACCATTCAGACGGCTGTGCTCATTGAAACGCTGGTGGAACTGGGCGCCGAAGTGCGCTGGAG
>CAYNGS010000342.1:0-4257 GCA_964396625.1 uncultured Flavipsychrobacter sp. | reverse complement strand
CTGATTCGACAATAGTTCTTTTACATCCGATTCATGAAAATCATGCTTCAATTCTATGTTTACGCTCTCGCTATGGCCGCCTACAACCGGCACGCGCACCGTCGTTGCGGTTACCCTTATGTTGTCGTCCCCCATTATCTTGCACGTCTCAAGCGACATTTTCATTTCTTCTTTTGTATACCCGTTATCCTGGAACACATCTATGTGTGGCAGCACATTGAGGTCTATGCGGTGCGGATACACATTATGCTCAGCGCTGCCGGCACGCTGATCCATAAGCTCTTTCACAGCTTTCTGCCCTGTACCGCTCACCGACTGATAGGTGCTGACCACCACTCTCTTTATGCCATATTTTCTGTGAATGGGCTGCAATACCATCACCATTTGAATAGTGGAACAATTGGGATTGGCAATGATGAGATCATTAGCTGTCAGCACATGCCCATTAACCTCGGGAACCACAAGCCGGATGTCTGCATGCATGCGCCACGCCGAAGAATTATCTACCACCCTGCACCCTACAGCAGCAAACTTTGGCGCAAGCGCCAGCGATGTGCTGCCACCTGCAGAAAACAACGCCAGCGCAGGCTTCATGGCAATGGCGGTATCCGCCGAAACAACTGTGTGCTCCTTTCCCTTAAAAGTGACCTTATGCCCTACAGATCTTTCAGATGCCACAGGTATCAATTCCGTAACCGGAAAATCTCTTTCTTCCAGTATCCTCAACATGGTGCTGCCAACCAACCCGGTGGCGCCAACTACTGCAACCTTCATTATTTAAAATTGAACCGCAAAAGTAAGGAAAGAATTTCTTGCCATTCAATAAATCCCGACATTTGCCTTTTATGAAGAACCTGGGTTCGCTGAATAAATATTTTGTAAAGTATAAATGGCGGTTGATACTGGGATTGGTCTTTGTGGCGGTATCCAGCAAGTTTGCGGTAATGCCCGGCAATGTGATACAGGGAATTCTTGACGATGTGCAGCGAATGGTGGCTGCCAAGGCCACTCACGCATCGATTCTCGCTTTGGTATTTGACGCCGGCATCAAGCTGCTGGTGCTGGCGCTGCTCCGCGGGTTCTTTATGTTCATGATGCGGCAAACCATAATCGTCATGTCGCGCCACATAGAATACGACCAGAAAAACGAGATATACAATCACTATCAACAGTTGAATACCGGTTTTTTCAAAGCCCACTTCACCGGCGACCTGATGAACCGTATATCGGAGGATGTTTCGCGCGTGCGCATGTATACCGGGCCATCTATCATGTACTTTACCTCTGTTGTATTTCTTGCCATCTTTTGCATTTGGGATATGCTCAAAGTAAATGTGATGCTCACTTTGTTCGTTGTTGCCCCCTTGCCGGTTCTTGCATTTTCCATTTACTATGTCAACAAACTTATCTTCAGTAAAAGCGGCAAAATACAGGCGCAGCTTTCTACACTCACCACAACTGCACAGGAGTCTTATTCAGGTATACGCGTTATCAAGTCTTTTGTACAGGAAAAGAACATGATGCGGTTCTTCAATATCAACTCGGAAGAATACCGCAAAAGCTCCATCAACCTTTCGCTCACCGAGGCATTCTATTTTCCATCGATGAACCTTTTCGTCGGCCTTAGTATGCTGGGCACAATTCTCATCGGCGGCTACTTTGCCATCAACGGACAGATAACCACCGGCAACATTGCGCAGTTTGTTATCTATATCAACATTCTTATGTTCCCTATTTCCAGCATAGGCATGGTAGCCAGTATGACCCAGCGCGCCGGAGCTTCCCAGAAAAGGATCGACGAGTTCCTCCATACCGCTCCGGAGATCGTAACGCCGCCAAATGCCATTACGCAAAAACTGAATGGCGACGTGGTTTTTTCGGATGTGCTGTTTACTTACCCGCACACCGGCATTACCGCCCTGAAACATTTCTCGTTGCAGGTAAAGCCGGGGCAGAGAGTAGCTATTATCGGCAAAACGGGCTCGGGAAAATCCACGATCGCACACATGCTATTGCGGATGTACGACACCACCTCGGGCGAATTGTTACTGGACAGCGTCAATATAAAGAACTACGACCTGCAGCAACTGCGCAGGGATATTGCTTATGCTCCACAGGATGCATACCTTTTCTCTGATACCATCTTCAATAATATAAAATTCGGGCGGGACGACGCCACCGAGGCGGAAGTAAGGGAAGCCGCCCGAATGGCAGACTTTGATAAGGATATTGCTTCATTCTCAAAAGGCTATGAGACCATGATCGGCGAGCGCGGCGTTATGCTCTCCGGCGGTCAAAAGCAGCGCATGGTGCTGGCAAGAGCCATACTGAAGAACAGCAGCATCTTGGTGATGGATGAGTGCCTGTCTGCCGTAGACACCCAAACAGAGAAAACCATACTGGCCAACCTGCAAGGCTACCTCGCAGGCAAAACCGTCTTTGTGATCACCCACCGCATCTTCACGAGCTGGACGTTTGACCAGATCATAATCATAGACCATGGCTCTATCGTGGAACAAGGCACCCACGAGGAGCTGATGAGGCTCGATGGACGCTATGCGAAGCTGTATCGTCACCAGACGTCTTAATATCCTTCAATCAGATCAGTTACGAATCATTATGGCTAACAAGCCATAAAAATATTTTTGCTTATTCGAAAAATAATATAACTTTGATATTAAATTGATATCAAACAATTCATGAAATGGAAAAAATAATAAAACCCACGAATGGCTATGCAGCCTTATTTTTATCGATTATTTTTCTGGGTGTCGGGCTGTATTTCTTCGCCCAGACCACTAATGCCAACCAGCCGATATTTGCGGTGCCGGGTATGATCTTTGCTGCGCTGTGTTTTTTGATCTGGAAAGGTCTGCTCATTGTTCAGCCCAATACCGCACGAGTACTCAACCTGTTTGGAAAATATGTTGGTTCGGTAAAAGATAATGGCTTGTTCTTTGTCAACCCTTTTTATACCGCCAGCAGGCTTACACAAAGGGTGCTGAACACGGCTACGTCTACGCTGAAGGTAAATGATAAATGGGCAACCCGGTGGAAATAGCCGCAGTGATCGTGTGGCAGATACAGGACACTTATAAAGCAGCATACGAGGTTGCCGATTACAATGCGTTCATGTCTATGCAAAGCGAGGCGGCTGTGCGGAGCCTTACCATGGGCATCGCTTACGACAACATTGAAGATGAACATGCGTCGATCACGCTGCGCGAAGGCGGCGTAAAAATAAATGAACTGCTGGAGAAGGAGTTAAATGAGCGTCTCTTTACCGCAGGCATAATCATCAAAGAAGCCCGTATAAGCCACCTTGCATATGCCCAGGAAATAGCCGGCGCCATGCTGCAGCGCCAGCAGGCATCTGCAATAGTGGCGGCACGCTTTAAGATAGTGGAGGGTGCTGTGGGCATGGTGGAGCTGGCGCTGGAACAACTGAGCAAAAAACACATAGTAGAGCTGGACGAGGAAAAAAAGGCAACTATGGTAAGCAACCTGATGGTAGTGCTTTGCGGTGAACGCGGCGCTCAACCCGTACTTAATACCGGATCCCTTTATCAATAATCCAATAGTGTGAGCAAAGAGACATTTGTACTGAGAGTGGAAGAGGATGTTTATAAAGCCCTTGAAAAATGGGCCGCAGATGAGTTTCGCAGTGTAAACGGACAGATAGAATGGCTTATTGACGCGTCCTTAAAAAAAGCAGGGCGCGGAAAGGCACCTGCAGCAAAAGGAAAGTCAAAAAATGAATAACTCGTGAACTTATTTTTCTCAGCTTTTTTAACTTCCATATGCCTCCTTATGTCAGCTGCAAATGAATACTCGTGCGGGCAAAGTATTGCGCAAACAAACGATTCTTTATTCGGGATGGTTAAGACGGGGATCAATGCTCAGAACGGCGAGGCGGTATATGCACTGCTCAACAGTGATTTTAAGGAAAGGTTCAGTAAAGAAAAATTCAAGGGCGTACTTAAAAACAATCTCTACCCGCTGGGCGCTATAAAGGAATCAGTTCTCATAAGTTATGACGACGGGAGCAGCCGTTATAAAACTGTTTTCCGCGACAAAACGCTTGAATTCAGGATAGCGACGGACACGACCGGCAAGATCGCTAGCCTGCGGTTCCTTCCTTATAAGGAACCATCAGCCACTAAGAACTATGCTGTAGCCTCCGACAATCCTATGAAAACAGCTTTGGATGCACAGGTCGACAAAGCAGCGAGGAGCTACATCAATAGCATAAATACG
>CAYNGS010000341.1:0-4269 GCA_964396625.1 uncultured Flavipsychrobacter sp. | reverse complement strand
ACCCTGCTACCAAGCAAGTTATACGGAGCGCTATAGGCCGAATTAGCATCATTCAGAGCTATCCTGTCGTAAAAGTAATAGTTCACATCTACATAAATACCAAAGGCGAGCAAGCACGAAACGCCTGCAGAGACCGCATTATCCGGTGTACCAGGCAACGACTTTCCTGAATAGTCATTACTGAGCTGTGAGAATTTAACGTAGTGGAAAGAATAGCCCGAATACCCCAAACAGAAGAAAGAATTCACCATGTCTGTTGATCGCAGCCTGTATTTCAGATATGCCTCTACACCCACCTGCGTGGTGCTGCCAGAGTTCAAATAATAATCTCCGCCAGATGAATCGCGCCGCTGCACAATAGTATTTTGCAGCCGGAAGTAGAACAAATTTATATCGAAGTATAACTTATGCTTTATAGAATAGCCACGTAAGCCGGCTTCGTAGTTCCAACCCTGTTCAGGGCTCAGGTTAAAATTCACCTGGCTGCCGGTGGGTGCCAGTTCAGTAATAGTGGGCGGGGAAAATCCCTTTGCTATTGTCGCATATACGGAGGTATTATCAGTTAGCCTGTTCAGTATTGCCAGCCGTGGCGCTATCTCGCTGCTGTAAGTCTTATCCTGCTGTGAAGATGAGCTAACTGATAAAGTAGTAAGTGCTACAGTCAGGTTATTTATGCTTGCTCCGCCTGTAACGACCCAATTCCGAATCTGCCATGATAGCTGCGTAAAGCCCATTGCTTGCCTGTCATTTATCTCCTGGTCTGCCTGCAGGTTTTGCGGGTCGCCGTTCACATTATTGTACGTCCGGTCGTCTGCCAGTTGTTGCTGCACTTCCCCACCCGTCACCCATTGAAATACAGAGCTGCCCTTTGAGACCTTGTAAGTGAATGAACTACGTCCCCCAAAATTCGGCTCAGACGTGCGGGAATAGTTCCTGATATTGGAGTTCAATTGCTGTGAGAAATCGCCATATAGGGTAGTAGTATTTGACCAACGCGGATCAAACCGTGTTTTGTAAGTAAACCCCGATAGAAATGTCTTTTGGTAAATAGCCGCCTTAACTTGCACAGCTCCAGGTGCTGTTGCCGTACCGGGACGCGCCTGTGCCGGATTTGCATTATATTCTGTTAAGGTAAGGCCGCCCGGTGTCTGGTAGTAGAGATCGCCATACAGAAAATGCGCACTCAGCTCGCTTTTGGCGCTATGCGTCAGCACTCCGTCCCAAGATATAACATCGTTGCGCATAGCCGACTGCTGACGGTATCCATCGCTTTTCAGATGCTGGTAGCGCACTACGTTATGAGCGCTGTCTCCAAATCTTACTTCGGCTTCAGTACTACTGAGTCCGTAGCTGCCTCCTGTGTAATTGACAGTTGCGCCTGGCCGCCATTGCGCAGGCATACTGCTTATCAGCAGGACACCACCTGTTCCCGAACCGTACAAACTGCTGCAGGGGCCTTTGATTACTTCCAGTGATTGTACATTGTAAAAGCCCAATTGGTTCAGATAGGTATTCCCGCCTGGGTCTGTGTATGGTATACCATTGTAATACACCTTCACATTCCGCACACCAAAGGGCGACTCGAGTGAACTGCCCCTTATGCCAAAACGATAGCTTCCTGGAGACCGCTCCTCCATGTGCACTCCCGGTATTGTGTTTACCGCTTGCAGTATACTTGTATTGTTATATTGACCGAGGTCTGAAGCGCTTAATACGCTGACCGCTGCGGGCATCGTAAGTATAGGTCCATATTGCTCGTATGCATGCACCTGCACTTCGGGTAGCATTTTGACTGCATCAATAATAGCGGCAGACGGAATATGCAACGTATCCGTTTGCCCCTGCAGGCGGCTAACAAAAAACAGGCTCCACAAGAAAGCCGTAAACCATTTCTTCATAACCTGCCTAGTAGGGGGGTGAACCTATTTATTTGCCTTTACCCGCCATATGGTATTGGTCACATCGTCTGATACCAATATAGAGCCATCTGCCAGCATAGCTATATCTACGGGCCGGCCGTGTACCTTGTTCTTATCCAGGTCAGCGATAAACCCTGTTAGGAAATCTTCTGGCTTCCCTGCTGGCTTGCCATCGGTGAATGGGATGAACACTACCTTGTAGCCCTGCAGCACTGTACTGTTCCAAGAGCCATGCTCTGCTATAAAAGCACCATTATGATATCGCGATGAGAATCCCTTGCCAGTATAAAATATCATCCCCAATGGAGCTACGTGATTGCCAAGGCTCATGTCCGGCACTATGGCTTTGCTCACGAGATCAGTCCTTGTATCCTTTATCCGGTCATCAATGTGTTGTCCCCAGTAGCTATCGGGCCATCCATAAAAGCCTCCCGGTTTGATACTCGTAAAATAATCCGGCACGAGGTGGTCGCCCAGTTCATCGCGCTCATTTACCGCCGCCCACAGGGTATGGGTTTCAGGGGCCCACGCCATGCCTACGGGATTGCGCGTGCCGCTGGCATATATCTTCAGACCTGAGCCATCTCTATTTATCTCCAGTATATTAGCCCGCATTATCTCGTTGCCCATTCCTTTCTCCGCCACATTCGTGCCTGACCCTACACCTATCAGTATCTTTTGCCCGTCCTGGCTGGCAAGAAGATTTCGCGTCCAGTGGCGGTTATGTTTCCCCGCCTGCAGGTCCATTATTTTTTCTGGCTTGGCTGTCATCTTTTTCTCGCCCGATTTATACTGGTAGCGCAGCAGCGAATTGGTGTTGGCTATATACAGCCAATCGCCCAGCAATAACATGCCAAACGGCTGGTTCAACCCTTCAATGTAGGTCTCGTGTACATCTGCTACACCATCGCCATTAGTATCGCGCAGCAGGGTTATACGGTTCACGCTGGGATGCTTGTTCTCAGATTTGCCTGCACCCATTACGTCGGCTCCTAACTTCATTACCTCAGTCGTTATGGTCGCGGCCTCCGCTACCAATATATCGCCATTTGGTAGCACATATATTTTGCGCGGATTCTCCAGGCCATCGGCAAATTTGTTCACAGTAAATCCTTCGGGTGCTTTGGGCATCTCCCCGGTATTCCAGCCTATCACCTTACTGAAGTTCTTTACAGACTTGCTCTTGCAGGCCGCAGATAATGTATCCTGCTGCGCAAATAATGAAACACCAGGCAATAGAATCATTGCCAATAGCAAACAATTTCTTATCATGTTCATGAGATTGGTATGAAATAAATATCTGTCCAAAAAATGATGCCATGATCCACTAAGGCAAAAAAACAACGACAGTCCCTTGTCGATCCTTTGATAGTAAAAACGAAACATCAGCATAGTGTAAAAATAATGTAAGTGTTATACTCGACGGCATTCTCATTACATGTATACGTTCTCATTTCAACGCCCAAACGCCGATGCATACTCTCATCCGAAAAATGTTTGCTATCTTAATGCCTAATAATTATTTTCCTGAATTTCAAAAAAGGCGTGGGGATGCAGACAGACAGGGCATGTTTCCGGGGCATTTTTTCCCTCATGAAGATGTCCGCAGTTACGGCATTTCCAAAATACCACCCCATCCCGCCTGAAGACTCTTCCTTCTTCTAGATTTTTATGTAGCCTTGCATAACGTGCCTCATGTGACTTTTCGATTTTCGAAATCAATTTGAAGGCAACTGCCACTTCAATTTATTGACAATCAGTTAACTATGCTTTTACATATAGCAGCTTTGTCTACAAGATGGATGAATTTTCCAAAAAATGGAATTTATAAATACCTGTTGCGATCGGTAAATGGAAAGACAGCGTGGACGTGGATGGATATTATAAAAAAATGAGCAGAAAATTACACCATAAGTTATTCTCTAGAGCCTTAAGTTCTAGATTAGATTGAGCTATCTGTTGTTCTTCGTTCATCCTTGCTCATTTTTGTGTATAAAATCTCCAGGATAACTCTACGGTTTTGCAAAACCACTTGCCGCATGCCACCGCATAAGTGCACTAAGTTAATAGACTAGGCACTTTAAATCTGCTGAGTTATTTGAAGCTTACTCAATTCGAATCCTTTTTCTTTCAATCTTGAAAGAATTTGGTGATATAGCGCATCATTCATATTGGGCGTCCTGGACAGTATCCACAAGTACTTTTTGCTTGGATGACTTACAACAGCGTAACTATAGTCCTCTGCCAAATCAATGATCCAGTATTTAGCCCGGAGCGGCCAAAAGAACTGAACTTTTAGCTTAGCATTTCCAGAATTCTTTTCGACAAATGCCTTTCCCTTAATATAAGA
>CAYNGS010000340.1:0-4275 GCA_964396625.1 uncultured Flavipsychrobacter sp. | reverse complement strand
GGGTTAATAATATCTTGCAAATAATACTACTTTTACCGCTTTATTAAAAATCAGAAGCTTTATCATTAATGAGATATCTCCTTAGTTCAGCCACGCTAATGCTATGGGTAGTTTTATGCCATGCGCAGACGGCGATCCGCGATTCGGTTCAGAACGTTACGCTCGACACAATGGAAGTAACGGCGCCGGCCGGACCGCAGGTGTACAGGGCATCGGCCCCGCGCGCATGGGACATAAAAAATACCCGCATAGCGCTCACATTTAACTGGAGCCAACGCACGGCAGAAGCAAGGGAGTGGATAAAACTGCGCCCATATTTCTATGCTACTGACACCCTGGAACTTGACGCAAAGGGCATGCATATAGACAGCGTGATGCTGGTGGGGAAGAAGGTAAGCACAAGTGTGAACTATACGTATCATGACGACAAAATAAAGATCCGGTTTGATAGGGAGTATAGGGCTGCAGACAGTATAGAACTATACTTAAGGTACACAGCTATGCCTTATGCCAATCGGTGGGCGGCAGCAGCTCGATAACCGAGGACAGGGGACTGTATTTTATAAACACTGACCAAAGCGTGCCGCACAAGCCTGCAATGATATGGACGCAGGGTGAGACAGAGTCGAACTCGCACTGGATGGTGACCATTGACAAGCCCAATACCCGGTTTACCACGCAGGTGGAGCTGACCGTGCCGGACGAATATACCACGCTGAGCAATGGCGCAATGATAAAGCAGGTGAGCGGCAGGGGAGCGATGCGCACCGACATATGGCGGATGGATATGCCGATACAGGCCTATGCGGTGATGTTTGCCATAGGCAAGTATAGCGTTGTGAAGGAAAAGTGGAGAAACAAGGAAGTTAACTATTATGTGGAGCCGGACTACTAACAATACGGACGGCTGATGTTTGCACACACGCCTGACATGATGGAGTATTTTTCGCAGCGTACGGGGGTGCCATATCCATGGAACAAGTACAGCCAGGTGGTGGTACGTGACTATGTATCGGGCGCTATGGAAAATACGTCGGCCACTTTGTTCGGGGAGTTTATGAACCAGAACACACGTGAGCTGGCTGATAAAAATTCGGAAGACGTGGTATCGCATGAGCTTTTTCACCAGTGGTTTGGCGATTATGTGACGTGCGAGTCTTGGAGCAACATTACTGTAAACGAGTCGTTCGCAAATTATGGCGAGCAGCTATGGAAATCGTACCGGTACGGCAAGGCGTTGGGCGATGAGCTTGCCTACAACGACCTGCAGGTGTACCTGAGTGTGGCCCAGTATAATGATCCGCAGCTTGTAAGATTCTATTACGACAGCAGGGAAGACGTTTTCGACCCGATATCTTATAATAAGGGCGGCGCAATACTCAGGTATCTGAATAACCTGATGGGCGATGCGGCATTTGATAAGGCGATGAACCTGTACCTCACGAAAAATGCGCTGCACTCTGCCGAGGCACACCAATGGCGGCTGGCGATAGAGGAGGCTACCGGGCAGGACTGGAACTGGTTTTTTAATGAATGGTATTATCATGCAGGGCATCCGTCGCTGAAGGTGGCCTATCATTATAACGATACAGTGAAAAAACTTACGGTGACCGTTAGTCAGACGCAAAGCGATTCCGACTTCGTGTACCGCATACCGTTAAAGGCTGCGGTGATCTATGGCGATGACAAATCGGTTGTGGACTGGGTCCTGACCAAGAGAAAGGAAACATTCACTTATGCTTACAAGAACGGGCAACGGCCGGTGATCATTCCCGACTATACCCATGTGCTGCCCGGTGATATCAGGGACGGGAAAAAAATGGCGCAATGGCTGGAACAATACAAGCAAAGCGACGACTATACAAGCAAGCGGCTGGCCGTGGAAGCTGCCGGCAAACTGATGTCTGACTCTGTGTCGATGATCATAATGGACCAGGCGCTGAGCGACCAGATCGCATCTATAAAGCGACTGGCGTTAACAGAACTTAAGACATCGCAAAGCGAAAGATATCGCCGCAAGTTTTCGAACTATATAGCCTATATGGCCAGCGCAGACAGTAATAAGCTGGTACGCGCAGCAGCCTTTAATGTATTGGGAGAATGGAAAGTAACATCGGCAAAGGAAAGTATGGTGCAGGCGCTCGGCTACAGTTCATACATGATGGCGGGCGCGGCCCTCGACGCCCTCAACAAGATAGATAAGGACACCGCTTACATAATGGCGCGGCAGTTGGTGGACAGCGATCCCAAGTCGACGCTTGAAACAAATATCTGGATCATAATAGGCAAGAAGGCAGCCGATGAAGACATTGCACTTTATGAAAAAAGAGCGCCTTATGTGTTTAACAGCAAAAAGCTTTCGTTTTCTAACAGCCTGAGCAGCTACCTGAAAAATGTGAAGAGCGACGATTCTTACCGGCGCGGAGTGGCTATATATGCGATGCTCGTGAACAATGAAAACATGAAGACCTTCAAGTCATATATTGCCGGCAACCTCTTCCAGGTGGCCACAGACGAAAAGGAGAACCTGAAATCTGAGAATAAGGATGATGCGGCCCGTGCACAAATGCGCCTGAATGTGCTGAAGGTGAACCTGCAGAAGATAGTGGCCGCGGAAAAAGACGCTGATGCGCTAAAGACCTACCAGAAGAAAATGAAGGATATTTTCGAATAAGCCTTTGCGGCATGCTTTTTAATGTTGCTATATTGTATTTTTGGTTACTGCTATGAGCAACAGGGTGAAATTTATCTTCTTTGCAGCACTTCTTTTTTCTGCTTCAATTGCGGCTGCCGGCCAGGTACTGAAACCCGGTTTTGATGCAGACGAGTATACAGATGTATTGTTGCGCTGCGCCGGCGGTGTAAATTTCTTTCTTCGTGGCGATATACCCAAAGAGCTGAATTACAAGAGCGTTTACAGTTCTCCTGAAATGGGTATGCACAACAAATACCAGATATGGCTGAGCAACGATAAATCTGTGATGGCCATAAATCTGCGGGGTACCACCGGGGATATTGATAGTTGGATAGAGAATTTTTATTCGGCCATGATACCGGCTACCGGCACACTTAAGTTAAGCAGCAAGTACACGTTCAATTACAAATTTGCCAATGACCCCAAAGCAATGGTGCACGTTGGCTGGGCTATAGGCGTCGCGAGCCTTTTGCCCGATATACTGGATAAGATACAATTGTTTTACAGGCAGGGAACGAAGCAAATAATAGTGGAAGGGCATAGCCAGGGCGGAGCGCTCGCATTCCTGCTCAGCTCCTATCTTCACTACCAGGTTGCAGACGGCAAGTTGCCATCGGACCTTGTGATAAAAACCTATTGCAGCGCAGCGCCCAAGCCGGGAAATCTTTACTATGCGTATGACTTCGATTTTATCAATAAAGGGGGCTGGGCATTTACCGTGGTAAACGCAGCAGACTGGGTGCCGGAGATGCCTGTAACTATACAGACTAAAAACGATGTCAACCTGAACCCGTTTGGAATGACGAGGCGAAAATTTAAGAATCAGAAGTTTTTTGTCCGGCTTTATCTCTCGCACATTTATAATCAACTCGACCATTCTACCCGGAAGGCGCAGCGCAAGTATGAAAAATACCTCGGCAGGAAAATATACAAACAGGTAAAAAAATATGTGCCCGAATATGAGCAGCCGCTGTATACCGGCTGCAGCAACTACATGCGCGCCGGCAACCCGGTAGTACTGGAGCCCGATGCCGAGTACTACAAACTTTTTCCGGACACGGGCGCCAATATTTTCAGAAACCATCTTTTTAAACCATACTTGTACCTGGTGAAAAAGGAATACAAGTAGCTTTGACGTTCGGTTAGCTATTATGATTTATGATTTGAAAGAAAAGATCGTGGTTGTCACAGGTGCATCCTCTGGCATAGGGAAAGCGCTGGCAGAAGAGGCCTTGTCGCGAGGGGCCAAAGTGGCGGTGTGCGCGCGCAGTATCGATAAACTTAAGAGCCTTTTTAAAGAGTCGGACCGGTTGTTTTGTTACAAAGCTGACGTAAGTGTTGAGGCGGATTGCAAAGCCTTCATGGATGCCGTGATCAAGCGGTTTGGGGGAGTAGATGTGCTTGTTTGCAATGCCGGCATCAGCATGCGTGCGCTGTTTGAAGATGTGGACCTTGCGGTGATAAAAGAGCTGATGGATGTGAATTTCTGGGGTGCAGTTTACTGTACGAAGTATGCCCTGCCGTCGGTGCTGGAGCGGAAGGGCGCAATAGTTGGTGTGTCGTCAATTGCCGGTTACAGG